>JAJDAI010001154.1 GCA_029261955.1 Deltaproteobacteria bacterium
AGGACCCCACCAGGTCGACGTACCAGCGCCCGTCGGCATCCTGGACGCGGCAACCTTCGCCGCGCTCGATGAAGGGCGGCTGGCCACCTACGGCGGAGAAGGCCCTCACGGGGCTGTTCACACCGCCGGGGATCACGCGCATGGCGCGCTCCAACAGGGCTGCACTCTCGGGTCCTGGCTCGTAAAAGCTCACGTTCACGCTCCTCAACGGCGACGGCGGCCACTGTCGGGCACCACCGTCGTGTTCTGCTCACGCCGCGTCGCTCGAAGCTCGAGCCGCTGCAACTTGATGTTCACTGCCTTGGGGTTCGGATGCACGGCCAGCGCGCGTTCGAACGCGGCCTTCGCCTCGTCCAGACGCCCGAGCTGCTCCAGCGCCTCACCCTCTCCAAATACCGCAAGCGCCGCCACGTGGTGCTGCGCAAAGTCCTTCTGCACCCCGCGGAACGCCTCGACCGCGTCCACCTCCAGGCCCTCGAAGTCGTAGCTCCGGGCCACCTCCAGGGCGATGGTCGGGCGGTGCGGGCTCTTGCGGAACCCCCGCGTGAGTTCCGCCCACTCCACGCGGGCCTGCGCCGGCTCGCCCAGCATCATGTAGGCGCGGCCGGACTCCAACAGGCAGTGCTCGGCGTAGCTGCCGCGCGGACGCAGCTCCAGGGCCTTGCGGTAGGCGTCGATGGCGAGGCGCGGACGCCCCTGGTCCCGCGCCAGGTCCCCGAGCTCCACCTGGCAGGTGTAGCCCCACTCGTGCTCGGCCCAGGAACTCACGCACTCACGGAAGGCAGCTTCGGCCTGGATCGGGTCGCCGAGGCTGTCCCGCTGGATGGCCGCCGCACGCCAGGCACCGTAGGCGCGCCAGTCGCCCGACTCCGCCGGCAGGCTCACGTAGGCCGTCGCGGCCTCCTCCCATCGACCGGCCGCCGAGAGTGCGTCCGCAGCCCGCACCGCGTCGAGCCCCGGGTCGCGGCACGCGCTGAGGAGCAGCGCGACCGCGACCGGAAGCAGGATCCTCACTCGGCGTCCTCGCCCCCGTCGTCGCTGTCCACCGCCTCGGTGCCTTCGTCGTCGGCCGGGGCCTCGGCCTCGTCGCCCTCGAGCGCGCCCTCGATCTCCTCGTTGGCGTCCTCGTCCTCGTCCTCTTCGCTCATCGGGAGCCGCGCCAGCGCCGCCACCTGCTCGCCGTCGTCCAGGCGGATGAGCCGCACGCCCTGCGTGTTCCGGCCGATGATGGACACCTCGGACACCCGCGTGCGGATGACCTTGCCCTGCGAGGTCACGATCATCAGGTGGTCGGTCTCAGCCACCTGCGCGGCGCCGACCACGGTGCCGTTGCGGCCCCGCGTCTTGATGTCGATGAGGCCGATGCCGCCGCGGTTCTGCTCGCGGTACTCAGCGATGTCGGTGCGCTTGCCGTAGCCGTTCTCGGTCAGCGTGAGCAGCGTGAGCCCCTCTTCGACGACCTCAAAGCTCACGACCTCGTCGTCGTCGACCAGCTGGATGCCCTTCACCCCGCGACTCACGCGGCCCATCTCGCGGGCCTGCTTGGCCTGGAAGTGGATGGACTTGCCGTGTGCCGTGGAGATGAGCACGGTGCCCTCAGGGTCTTCGAGCAGCCTCACGGCGAGCACGCTGTCCCCTTCCTTGAGGGCGCAGGCGATGATCCCGCTGGTGCGGATGTTCCGGTAGTCCGACAGCTTCGTCCGCTTGATCATGCCGCCGCGCGTGATCATCACGAGGCTGCGCTCGTCGAACTCACGGATGCTCAGGACGGTGGAGACGGTCTCGTCCTGGTCCAGCTGGACCAGGTTCACGATGGGCCGTCCGCGCGCCGCTCGGCCGCCCTCGGGCACCTCGTAGACGGGCATCAGGTACACGCGCCCGCGGCTCGTGAAGATCATGATCCGGTCGTGAGTCCGAGCCAGGAACAGGTCGCGGACGAAGTCCTCGTCCCGCGTGCCCATGCCCCGCTTGCCGGTGCCGCCGCGACGCTGCGCGTCGTACTCACGGAGCACGGTTCGCTTGACGTAGCCCAGGTGGCTGAAGGTCACGACCACGTCCTCGTCGGGGATCAGGTCCTCGATGCTGAGGTCGCCGCTCGCGTGGATGATCTTCGTGCGACGCTCGTCGGCGTAGCGTCCGCGGATCTCCAGGAGCTCGCCCTTGATGACCTCCATGACCAGCGCTTCGCTGCTCAGGATGGCGCGCAGGCGCTCGATCTTCTGGAGGATCTCCTCGTACTCCGCTTGGAGCTTCTCACGCTCCAGCCCCGTGAGCCGCGCGAGGCGCATGTCGAGGATCGCCTGGGCCTGCACGTGAGTGAACGCGAAGGTCTCGATGAGCTGCGCGCGGGCGATGTCGGAGGTCGCGCTGGCTCGGATGATCGCGATGATCTCGTCGATGACGTCCAGCGCCTTGAGGTAGCCCTCGAGCACGTGAGCCCGCGCTTCGGCCTGCGTGAGTTCGAAGCGGCAGCGCCGGATCGTGACTTCCTTGCGGTGCGAAATGAACTCACGGAGGATCTCGCCGGTCGGCATCACCCGCGGGCGGCCGTTGACGATCGCCAGGTGGATGGCACCGAAGGTCGTCTGCAGCGCGGTCTGCTTGTAGAGGTGATTCAGGACGATCTGGCCGATCGCGTCCCGCTTCAGCTCGATGTAGATGCGCATCCCCGTGCGGTCGGACTCGTCGCGGAGGTCCCGGATGCCGTCGATCTTCTTGTGCCGCACCAGCGTCGCGATGTTCTCGACCAACCGGGCCTTGTTGACCTGGTAGGGGATCTCGGTGATCGCGATGGCCTTGTCGTCGCCGTTCTGGTCCTTCTCGATCTCCGCGACACCGCGCACACGCACCCGACCACGGCCGGTCAGCGAGGCCTCACGCGGGCCCTGCGTTCCGTAGATCACGCCGCCGGTCGGGAAGTCCGGACCGGGGATGATCTCGAGCAGCTCCTCGGCCGTGAGCTCGGGGTTCTCGATCACCGCGATGGTGCCGTCGATCACCTCGCCCAGGTTGTGAGGCGGGATGTTCGTGGCCATGCCGACCGCGATGCCCGAGCTGCCGTTGACGAGCAGGTTGGGAACCCGCGTGGGCAGCACCGTGGGCTCGAGGGTCGTGCCGTCGAAGTTCTCGACGAAGTCGACCGTCTCCTTGTCGATGTCGGTGAGCAGGTCCTCCGCCATCCGCTTCATCCGGCACTCGGTGTACCGGTAGGCGGCCGCGGAATCGCCGTCGACGCTGCCGAAGTTCCCCTGCCCATCCACGAGCGGGTAGCGCAGGTTCCAGGGCTGGGCCATGCGGACCAGCGCGTCGTAGACAGCGCTGTCACCGTGGGGGTGGTACTTCTTCAGCACCTCGCCCACCACACCCGCGCACTTGCTGTAGCGGCGGTTGTAGAGCAGCCCCTCGCGGAACATCGCGTACAGGATGCGCCGGTGCACGGGCTTGAGCCCGTCCCGCGCGTTCGGAAGGGCACGGCCGACAATCACCGACATCGAGTAGTCCAGGTAGCTGGACCTCATCTCGTCTTCGATGTTGATGCCGATTACGTTCGCCGCGAAATCCTCAGCCATCTGCAATCACCCTGCTTCCACTCACGCCTGCGCGCACGCGCGCGCGAGGACGCCGCATCCTAGCGGACATGGATCACGGGCGCAACACGGCTAAGTTGCTGGTATTGCTCTTGTTTTTGCCGAAGAGCTTCTCGTCGATCTTGAGCAGACCGTCGAAGTCGTAGACGTCGTCCGGAAGACGCGGCACCTCGGCGACGAAGCACTGCCTCCCCGCGAAGCCGTTGAGCCCTTCGATCGCCCTTCGATCGTCGCAGGCCATGGCCACGCTCCGGTCGAAGTGGCTCTCCAGTTTCTCAACGAAAGCAACCACTTGTGGCGGTTCTGCCTGGTCGTCCAGCTGGGCGTGCAGCCACAGGCGGTCCGGCTCGGACAGGTAGCGCATGTCCTCGCCCCGCTGGGTCTGGCCGTAGCGCCCCACCTGGTTGACGATGAAGATGCCGCCGGGCATCCGTCGCTCGACCAGCTGGCGGTGGAAGTAGCGGGCCTCTTCCATCGAGGTGCTCCGCGGGGTGCAGACCACCACGAAGCGGGTCTTCTGGCGGTCGCGGAGCAGCTGACTGACCGCGTCCGCCCGGGACCGGAAGCCCGCGAGCAGGTCCTTCATCGCCAGGAAGAAGTCGGCGATCTCGTCGAGGAAGTCGGTGCCGAAGACGTTGCCCAGCAGCTTGTAGACGATCGCGCCCGGAGCCTGGAGCAGCGAGCGGCCGCGCTTCTTCTCCCCGTCGTCGTGCGGCTTCAAGAACCAGCCGACGATGCGGTCGTCGAGGAAGCGACTCAGGCGCCCCGACGCCTCGAGGAAGTCGATGGCGTTCTTCATCGGCGGCGTGTCCAGCACGACCAGGTCGTAGCGCCCGCACTCGTGCAGGTCGTACAGCTTCTCGCTCGCCATGTAGTCGTGGCTCGCGGACAGCGTGTCGCTGATGTGGCGGTAGATGTTGTTGCCGAGCACCCGGTCCTTCGTGGCCTCGTCGGGCGAGACCCGGGCGATCAGCTCGTCGAAGGTGGTCTGCGTGTCGAGCATCATCGCGTGCAGCGAGCCTTTGCACTCCACGCCGAACTCGGTGAACTTCTCCTTCGGGATCTCCTTCTCCTCGTTGCCCAGCGCGTCCAATCCGAGGGAGTTGGCCAGCCGCTTCGCCGGGTCGATCGTCACGACCACCACGCGGCGCCCGGCCATCGCGGCCTGGATGCCGATCGCGGCGGCGGTCGTCGTCTTGCCCACGCCACCGGAGCCGACGCAGATCACGAGCTTTCGGTCCTCGATCACCGACCGAAGTTCCGCTTGTGCCCGCGTGAGTTCGGGGTTGCTCACGCCACCATCCCCGCGAGCAGCAGGCTCAGCGCGTCGCTGACCTGGGCGTGGGTTCCGGGCAGCACGGGCAGCGGCGCGGTCGCATCGCCGAAGGACTCACGCAGGCGCGCCAGCCCGTCGACCGCGACGTGCTGTTCCCGGCGGATCACCCGCGCGGCCTCGACCGCGTGAGCCACCATCTGCGGCGCATCCTCACGGCGGGCAAGCTGGTCGAGGAACTGCTCGTCCAGCGTGCTGAACTCCTCGTCCGGGAAGCGATTCAGGAAGACGCCGCCGATCTCCGGCAGGCCGACCTCACGCACCGCGGCGCAGGTCTCGAGGGTCTCGTTGATCGGCATCTCGCCCGGCAGCGCCGCGAAGAGCAGGCTGGCGACCGTCGGATCGCTGAAGCGCTCGATGATCTGGTCCGCACGCCGCCGCAGCGGGCCGCGCTCGAAGGTGCGCCGCGCCAGGTAGGGGCAGCGGAACAGCGCGACCGCGTGCCCCGAGGCCGGCAGGTCCACGATGATGTGGTCCCACTGCGGATCCAGGCTGTGCTCCCAGATCCGCGAGAGCAGCACCAGCTCGCGGGCGCCGGGCGTCGCACCCAGGAAGATCTTCACCACCCGGTTCCGCAGAACGAGGCCGACCACCCGCTTCGCGGGAACCACCGACTCCACGTAGGAGCGCAGCGCCGAGAAGAAGTCGATGTTCGCGCCTTCGATGCGCGGGGCGAAGACGATGGGGTCGTAGCCCACCTTGCCGCCGAAGTAGCTGGGGAGGTTGGGGCGCGGCGCGTCCACTTCCAGAAGCAGGACCCGCTTGCCGCGGCGCGCAAAGGCCCGGGCCAGGCCCACGCTGAGCGCGGTCTTGCCCGTGCCGCCCTTGCCGGTCACGAAGTAGAGGCGGTGCTGGCCCAGTGTGAGAATCTGCGCACCTCCGGTCGCACCCGGTCTGGGAGCGACACTGAATGACTATTACCTCAGGGGGATTTGGCAAGCCGTCTTGCCCGATCCCGCACGATCGAGACTCAGAAGCGAACGAGGGACGCAGCCCAGGTGTAGCCCGAGCCGAAGGCCGCCAGCATCACCAGCGATCCCTCACTCACGCGCCCATCCTCACGGGCCTCGTGCAAGGCGATCCCGATCGAAGCGGCCGTCGTGTTCCCGTACTTCTGGATGTTGTGCACGACCTTGTCCGGCGGGAACTTCAGCAGCTTCGCCACCATCTCGTTGATGCGCAGGTTCGCCTGGTGCGGCACCAGCAGGTCCACGTCGTCCAGCGAATAGCCCGTCTTCTCCAGCGCTTCGGCGATCACCTGGGGCAGCCGCGTGCAGGCGTGCTTGAAGACCGAGCGCCCGTTCATCTGCGGGTAGATCGAGCGGTCCTCGTACATCGACAGCGGAGCGCGGTTCGGGAAGAGCGAGCTGCCCGGGGACGGGAGCCACAAGTCGCGGGCGCCGGAGCCGTCGGCATGCAGGCAGTGCGTGAGGAAGCCGCGGTCGGGGTCGTCGGTCGGACCCACGACCAGCGCCGCGGCGCCGTCGCCGAACAGGACCGTGACGTCCCGGCCCGCGTCGGAGAAGTCGAGGCCCGTGCTGTGCACCTCGGTGCCGACCACGAGGACCCGGCGAGCGAGGCCCGATCGGATGAAGGAGTCCGCCGTCGCCAGCGAATAGAGCAGGCCCGTGCACTGGTTTCGCACGTCCATCGCGGCACAGCCGTTCAGGCCGAGCCGGTCCTGCAGGAAGCAGGCGGTTCCCGGGAAGTCGTGGTCCGGGCTGAGCGTCGCGACCAGGATCGTGTCGATGTCCCCGACCGTGAGGCCCGCGTCTTCGATCGCGCGCCGGGCTGCCTTCTCGGCCATGGCCGCCGGCGGATCCGTCTCGTCCGCGTAGCGTCGCTCGGTGATGCCGCTGCGCTGGCGGATCCACTCGTCCGACGTGTCGAACATCGTGGCGAGTTCGTCGTTGGTCACGACCCGGGGCGGGACGTAGAAGCCCGTGCCGAGGATGCGTGACGCGGCGTCGTGCCGGGACATCAGACGTCCAGGTTCTTCACGTTCAGCGCGTTCTCTTCGATGAAGTTCCGGCGTGGCTCGACCTGGTCACCCATGAGGATCGTGAAGATCTCGTCCGCCTCCACGAGGTCGTCGACCTTGACCTGCACGAGGGTGCGGTCCTCGGGGTTCATCGTCGTATCCCAGAGCTGGTCGGGGTTCATCTCGCCCAGGCCCTTGTAGCGCTGGATGTCGTAGCCCTTGCGGCTGCTCGAATCGACGTGGTGGTAGAGCTCCAGCTCCGTGCGGAACACGAGGTCGTCGGCCTTGTCGCGGAGCAGCGCGTACTCCGGCTTGCCGTACTCACGCACCGCGCGGTGCTGCCGCACGAGCTGCGACATCTCGCCCGAGGTCGCGAAGGTGTAGCCGATCTCGCTGTAGCGATCGACGCCCTCCTGCCGCGTGCGCGACACCACGCCCCAGGCGTCGAAGTCCTCGCTCCGCACCAGCTCCAGCTGCGTGAGTCGCAGGTCTTCGGGCCGGTACAGCACCTCGAGCCGGGTCTTGACGACGGAGAGCACCGCCTCCATCGACTCACGGTCGTGCAGCGTGTCCTCTCGGCCATCGAAGGCCTCGACGAAGGCGTGAAGTACCCGCAGATCCATGCGGCGTCCCACCTTCGTGAGCGTCGACTCGAAGGCGCGGATCGCGGCCAGCAGGCCCAGCGCTTCCTCATTCTCGACCAGCGTCTCACGGCCCTCGGCCCTCACGCGGAGGGACTCGACGGTCTGGTTGAAGAGGTAGTCCGTGAGCGCCTTGTCGTCCTTGAGGTAGACGACCTTCTTGCCCTTCTTGGCTTTGTAGAGCGGCGGCTGCGCGATGTAGAGGTGCCCGTTCATCACGAGCTCGCCCATCTGCCGGAAGAAGAAGGTCAGCAGCAGCGTGCGGATGTGAGCGCCGTCCACGTCGGCGTCCGTCATGATGATGATGCGGTGGTACCGCAGCTTCGCGATGTCGAAGTCGCCGGTCCCGATGCCGGCCCCGAGCGCCGTGATCATCGTCACGATCTCCTCGTTCCCCAGCATGCGGTCGAAGCGGGCCTTCTCCACGTTCAGGATCTTGCCGCGCAGGGGCAGGATCGCCTGGAACTTCCGGTCGCGCGCCGACTTCGCCGAACCACCGGCGGAGTCGCCCTCCACCAGGTAGATCTCGCACTTCGACGGGTCCTTCTCCTGGCAGTCGGCCAGCTTGCCCGGCAGGCCGCCGCCGTCCATCACCGTCTTGCGCCGGGCCAGGTCGCGGGCCTTGCGCGCGGCGTCGCGGGCGCGCTGCGACTCGACGGCCTTCTCCACGACGGAGCGACCCACGGCGGGGTGCATCTCCAGGAAGTAGCCGAGCTGCTCGTTGACGATCGCCTCGACGATGCCGCGCACGTTGCTGTTGCCCAGCTTCGTCTTGGTCTGCCCCTCGAACTGCGGCTCGGGGATCTTGACCGAGATGATGGCCGTGATGCCCTCACGGATGTCCTCGCCCGAGAGGTTCTCCTTGAGCTTCTTGAACAGGCCGACCTTCTGGCCCCAGGTGTTCAGGGTGCGCGTGAGCGCGCCGCGGAAGCCCGAGAGGTGCGTGCCACCCTCACGGGTGTTGATGTTGTTGGCGAAGCTGTAGATCGACTCGTTGTAGGCCGTGGACCACTGCATCGCGATTTCGCAGGTGATGCCGTCCTTTTCGCCCTCGAGGAAGACCGGCTCGGGGTGGAGCGGGGTCTTCTTCTCGACCAGGTGCTGCACGAAGGAGACGATGCCGCCCTCGTACTTGAAGTGGTGCTCCTTGTCGTCGCGCTCGTCCCGGATGTGGATCTCGATGCCGCGGTTCAGGAAGGCCAGCTCCCGCAGCCGCTGGCTGAGGATGTCGAACTTGAACTCGCTGATCTCGAAGATCTCGTGGTCGGGCTTGAAGGTGATCTTCGTGCCGCGCTTCGGCGTGTGGCCGTGCACCTGGAACTCGGTGATCGGCTCGCCGCGCGAGTAGTCCTGGTGGAAGTAGCGGCCCTTCTGGAAGACCTCGATGCGCAGGCTCTCGCTCAGCGCGTTCACCACCGACACACCGACCCCGTGCAGGCCGCCGGAGACCTTGTAGGAGTCGTTGTCGAACTTGCCGCCCGCGTGCAGCTTCGTCAGCACGACCTGCGCCGTGGGGATGCCCTCGGTCGGGTGCATGTCCGTGGGCACGCCGCGGCCGTTGTCCTCGACCGAGATGGAGCCGTCGATGTGCAGCACCACTTCGACCCGGTCGCAGTGGCCAGCCAGGGCCTCGTCGATGGCGTTGTCCACGACCTCGTAGACCAGGTGGTGGAAGCCCCGCTCCGACGTGTCGCCGATGTACATGCCGGGGCGCTTGCGCACCGCTTCGAGGCCTTCGAGGACCTTGATGCTGGATCCGTCGTACTGATTCTTCGCCCCGGGGGGGGTCTGCTCCGCCTCGGACATGGGGCCCCTGGGGGGACGGCCGGGTTCGGGGCGCTCACGCGAGCGCGCCACTCTGTGATCCGCGCGCGGAACGGCCGAGGATACCGGAGGGCGGATCCCGATGCCACCGGTCGGTGGTTCGAGGGCCCTGAGCCCTCGGCTGAGGCGTTGAATGCTCCTGGGGGAATCCCGCATTTCGATCGCAGCGAAAAGCCGTTCCTGGAGGCGCAGAGCGGCCCGGAAGCGTGCTGTCCACGGGTTCCTCGAAGAAGACGGACCCGAGTCACCCGGCCTCTTCCTCTGGTTCTGGAGCCGCTACGATCCGGATGGGCCGAGCCCCGGGGGGACACGATGCGAACGATTCTGGTGCTGTGGTTCTGGTTGCTGGCGAGCTCGGCCTGGGCCGCGCCCTGGGACGAACCCTTCGGGGAGCCCGGGGCGATTCTCGCCGCCGCGCAAGCCGAGGCCCCCGCGGATCAGGGCCTCGCCGTGCTGCTCGACGAGGTCAACTACGAGGTCGACGAGCAGCGGCGGGTGCACCAGACCTGGCGCCTCGTCTACCGGGTGCAGACGGCCGACTCGGTCGACTCCGCGGGCAGCATCCAGGCCTGGTGGACCCCCTGGTACCAGGAGCGCCCCGAGGTCCGCGTCCGCGTGCTGCACCCCGATGGCTCCAGCGACGAACTCGATCCGAGCAGCCTGATCGAGGTCCGACCCGGCAGCGGCGGGAGCGACGTCTACAGCGAACGCCTCGGCCTGGAGGGGCCGCTGCCGCGCATCGAGGTCGGCGCAGTCATCGAGCGGCACATCACCGTGCGCGCCCACAGCCCCTTCTTCTCTGCGGGTGAGGTGCACGGCTACAACCTGCGCTGGAGCGACGTGCCCCGGGCGCGGGTCGTCGAGATCCGGGCGTCGAAGGGCGTGCCGCTGCTCGTCAAGACGGTGGGGTTCGAGGGCAAGAGCAAGCGCAGGAAGGCGAAGGGCCAGCAGATCCACCGCTTCGAGCTCGGTCCGGTGGCCTCGGCCGACGCGGAGTCCATGATCCCCCGCGACGCGCAGCCCGGGCCCGAGATCCGCTTCACCACCGGCCGGTCCTGGGCTGATGTCGCCTCGACCTACGCGGCCCGCGTCGACGCCCAGCTGGCCGGGATCGACCTGAACGAGCTCGCCCTGGAGGCGGCTGGAGGCACCACGGAGCCTCGGGAGCAGGTGGCCCGCGTGTTCGACTGGGTGCGCAGCCGGGTGCGCTACACCGGCCTGGAATTCGGCGAGAACGCCCTCGTCCCGGTGTCACCCACCACGACCCTGGAGCGCGGCTTCGGCGACTGCAAGGACCAGTCGGCCCTGCTCGTGGGCCTGCTTCGGGCCCTGGGCCAGGACGCCCACATCGCCCTGCTCAAGGCCTCGGACTGGTTCGACGTCGACCCCGAGCTGCCCGGTCTGCGGGACTTCGATCACGCCATCGCCTACGTCGACGGGCTCGATCTGTGGCTGGATCCAACCGACCGAAGCGCGCTGGCCGGCGAGCTCCGGCCGTCCACCGAGGACCGCCTGGCCCTCATCGCCCGCCCCGGCACGACGGAGCTCACCCGGACGGCGCGGCGATCGGCGGCGGACAACACGCTGCGCCTGGAGCGGGACTTCTTCCTGGCCCCCGAAGGACCTTCGCGTCTGGTCGTTCGACAGCGCGCGAGCGGGGCGGTCGGCCAGGAGTACCGGGACGGCTGGTCCGGAACGAGCGACAAGGACGCGAGGGAGTGGCTGGCCGGGCTCACCGCGGAGAAGTGGGGGTCCGACCAGCTCGGGACGCTGAACTACACCGCGGCCGCGGCCGAGCCCTTCGAGGTGACCTACGAGGTCAAGGATGCGCTGCGGGGGCTCTCCCTCCAGGACGAGGCGGTCGTGCTGGTCGAACCGGCAGACCTGTTGAGCGAGGTGTGGAGCTTCTTCCAGCCCCAGGAGCAGGCGGAGCCGCGGAGCGGCCCGGTGGCCATGAGCAGCCCGCGGCGCATCGAGATCACCACCCGGGTCCACCCG
>JAJDAI010001155.1 GCA_029261955.1 Deltaproteobacteria bacterium
GTCGACTCCGAGGCCGACACCATCGACGTGGGCCAGATGACGGCCGACCAGCTGGCGAAGGGCGATCCCGACATGACGGCCCCGACCGAGACCATCGCGGTCTCCGAGGACATCGCGCAGGTCGTGCAGGGCGAGGGCCCGCACCCCAACCCGGCGCACGCAAACCTGGAGTTCAGCCCCGAGGCGCGCAAGCGCATCGACTGGCTGCGCAGCCGCTACCCGAAGGACCACCAGCGGGCCCTGGTCCTGCCGGTGCTGTCCATGGCGCAGCGCGAGTTCGGCTGGGTCAGCGAGCAGGTCATCCACTACGTGGCCGCCCAGATCCCCGTTCCCCCCATGTGGGTGGAGCAGGTCGCGACCTTCTACACGATGTACAACAAGCAGCCGATCGGGCGCTGGCACCTGCAGGTCTGCCAGAACATCAGCTGCGCGCTGATGGGCGCCGAGATCGTCATCGAGCACATCGAGACCGCGCTGGACGTCAAGGCGGGCGAGACCACCGCGGACGGCGAGTTCACGCTGATCGGCGCCGAGTGCCTCGGCTCCTGCGGCACCGCGCCGATGATGCAGGTCAACGACCACTACAACGAGAACCTGAGCCTCAAGGACGACGACGACGTGCTGGCGAAGCTGCGGGCCACGCCCGACCAGCCCGCCGACCCGAAGGACCTTCCCTTCGGCCCCGGCTCCGGTCCCTCGCGCGCCTTGCCCCGTGAGGCGGCAGGCCTCGACGCCGGCCAGGGGATCATCATCCCGCACGTCGGCGAGCAGCACGGCCACGACCCGAAGGCCCGTCCCCCGGTGGACGAGCGCGCCCACGCCCACGATCCGGACGCCAAGCCGGGCTACGAGCCCAGGGGGATGGCGCAATGAGCTACCCGGTCCTCGACGGTCACAAGACCCTCCTGAACTACGAGCGCGGCACCACGTCCTGGCCGCTGGACAGCTACCTGTCCCGCCACGGCTACGAGACCAGCAGGGCCGTGCTCGGAGGCAAGTACAGCCCCGACGAGCTGATCGGCGAGGTGAAGGCCTCGGGCTTGCGCGGCCGCGGCGGCGCAGGCTTCCCCACGGGCTTGAAGTGGTCCTTCCTGCCGAAGGGCAACGACAAGCCGGTCATCCTCGCCGTGAACGCGGACGAGTCGGAGCCGGGCACCTTCAAGGACCGCGTGATCATGGAGGAGAACCCGCACATGCTGCTCGAGGGCATCGTCCTCAGCTGCTACGCGATCAAGTCCAAGACCGCCTACATCTACGTGCGCGGCGAGTACGTCATGTCGCTCAAGCGGCTGCACTACGCGGTCGAGGAGGCCTACGCGGCCGGCCACCTGGGCGAGAACATCTACGGCAGCGGCTTCAGCTGCGACGTCACGGTGCACAGCGGCGCCGGCGCCTACATCTGCGGGGAAGAGACCGGCCTCATCGAGTCCCTCGAGGGCAAGAAGGGCCAGCCCCGCATCAAGCCGCCCTTCCCGGCGGTCTACGGCGCCTTCGGCTACCCGACGATCGTCAACAACGTCGAGTCCATCACGTCCGTGGCCTACATCGCCGAGCACGGCGGCGAGGCCTACCGCGGCTGGGGCACGGAGAAGTCGGCCGGCACGAAGCTCTTCAGCGTCAGCGGGCCGGTCAAGCGCCCGGGGGTCTACGAGGTCCCCATGGCCTACCCCTTCCGTGACCTGCTGAACAACGAGTGCGGCGGCATGCTCGATGGGGTCGGCTTCAAGGCCCTCATCATCGGCGGCAGCTCGGTCCCGGTCGTGACCGGCGAGACCGCCATGAAGATCTGCATGGACTACGAGAGCTGCTCCGAGCACGGCACCTTGCTGGGCTCCGGCGGCGTCATCGTCATCGGCGAGGGCACCTGCATGGTGCGCACGCTGATGGTCCTGCTCCGCTTCTACCACCACGAGTCCTGCGGTCAGTGCACGCCCTGCCGCGAAGGCACCGGGTGGATCGAGCGCATCTGCTCGCGCATCGAGGCCGGCGAGGGCACCGAGCGCGACATCGACGAGCTCTACCGCATCGCCGACAACATGGAGACGCGGACCATCTGCACGCTGGCGGACGCCGCGGCCTGGCCCACGAAGTCCTTCATCGACGTCTTCCGCTCCGAGTTCGAAGAGCACATCCGCACCGGCGCCTGCCCCCACGGCAACGCCTTCCCCGACCACCTGAATCTCCGCGGCGGCGGGGTTCCCCAGCGCAACGGGGATCCCGAGCACGCGTTCGTCCCCTGAGGCGCTGAGTCATGGCTGAAGAGACTGTCACGCTCACCATCGACGGGGTGGAGGTCACGGTGCCGAAGGGCACGAAGGTGATCGACGCCGCGAAGCAGGTGGGCAAGCTGATCCCCCACTTCTGCTACCACCCCGGCCTGCCCGTGGATGGCAACTGCCGCATGTGCATCGCGGACGTGCGCACGTGGAACCCGCGCGCTGAGAAGCACATGCCGGCCCGCCGCCCCGCAGTGACCTGCTGGACGGACGCCGAAGAGAACATGCTCGTCTTCACCGACACCGACGAGGTGAAGAAGTCGCGCGCGACGGTGATGGAGTTCCTGCTCATCAACCACCCGATCGACTGCCCGATCTGCGACAAGGCAGGCGAGTGCATGCTGCAGGACTACTACATGCAGCACGACGCCAAGCGTTCGGAGCTGCGTGACGAGAAGGTCCACAAGCCGCGCCTCGTGAAGTTCGGCGAGCGCATCATCTACAACGGCGAGCGCTGCATCCTGTGCTCCCGCTGCACGCGCTTCACCGAGCACGTCACCAAGACGAACGAACTCGGCATCGTCAACCGCGGTGACCGCGCCATCGTCGAGGTCGTCGCCGGCGGCGACTTCAAGAACAACTACACCGACTGCGTGGCGGACATCTGCCCGGTCGGCGCCCTGACCAAGACCGACTTCCGCTTCAAGAAGCGCGTCTGGTTCCTCAAGCACACCGAGTCGGTCTGCGGCGGCTGCTCCCGCAACTGCAACACGGTCGTGGACCACGACGGCACCGACATCATCCGGATCATGCCGCGCGAGCGCATGGGCGTGAACGACTACTGGATGTGCAACGAGGGCCGGGACCTCTACAAGGAGCTGGCCGCCGCGCCGCGTCCCGCCGGCCACGCGCTGCGGGTCGAGGGCTCCGAGTCGACGGACGCCGCGGATGTGACCGCCTGGATCGGCGAGCGCCTCGCGGAGAAGAAGAAGAGCAAGGGCGAGGGCTTCGCGGCCATCGGCTCCAGCTGGATGTCCAACGAGGAGGCCTGGCTGCTGGGCACGCTCGTGGGCAAGCAGCTCAAGGCCGGCGCCATGGACGTCAAGACGGACCGCGTCGCGGGCCTGCCCGCGGACGACCTGCTCCACACCGACGACCACAACCCCAACCGCGCCGGCG
>JAJDAI010001156.1 GCA_029261955.1 Deltaproteobacteria bacterium
CGTCCACGCCTTCGTTCAGGACCCGGCTCGTGGCGACGGCGCGCCAGGTCCCTGCGGCCAGCCCGGCGAGGATCGCGCTGCGCTCGCTGACCTTCGTCTGGTGGGTGATGACGGGCACGAGGAAGCGCTTCGCGATGGCGTAGGCGGCGTCGTTGTTGTTGGTGAAGATGAGCGTGCGGCCGTTGCGGTGCCGGTGCAGCAGGTGCTCGATGTACTCGAGCTTCGAGGGCGCCGCGAAGGCCAGGCGGCGCTGCTCGTGCCAGGCCTTGAAGGCCCTTCGGCCCGCCGCCGACTGCGAGGCCCGCATGATGAACTCGCCCCAGCCGTTGGGCCCCGAGAAGCGGATGCCCTGGGACACGATGAACTCGCGGTAGGTGGCGCGGGCGGTGTTGTAGGCCTCCTGCTCCTCGGGCGACAGATCGACGTCGATGCGCTCGACCTCGTAGTCGGCCAGGAACTCGCCGGCGAGGCCCACGATGTCCTGCTCGTAGACCATGGGCCCGACGAGGTGATCCAGCAGCTCGTGCCGGCCGTCGGGCCGCTCCGGCGTGGCGCTGAGGCCGAGGCGGTAGGGCGCGATGCACAGCTCCGCCGCCAGCGAGAAGGCGTCGCCGGGCAGGTGGTGCACCTCGTCGAAGACCACCATCCCGAAGCGGTTGCCCAGGTGCTCCATGTGCATGTAGGCCGAGTCGTAGGTCGACACGGTGATCGGCTGGACGTTGTGGTCCCCTCCCCCGACGACGCCCACGGGCACGGGGAAGCTGTGCCGCAGCAGGTCGTACCACTGCCGCACGAGGTCCAGCGTCGGCGCGATGATGAGGGTGTCGCGGCGCTTGTCGTCCATGGCCATGAGCGCGACGTGGGACTTGCCGGCGCCCGTGGGCAGATTGATGACGCCCTGGCCGCGGGCGCGCTTCCAGGCCGCCAGCGCCTCGGTCTGGTAGGGCCGCGGGGTGCGGTGCACGGTCAGGCCCGAGGCCAGCTCGCCGTAGGCCCGCGCCGTGTCCTCGTAGGGGATCTTGCGGCGGTGCAGGGCCAGCACGATGCCGGCGTACAGCCGCGCCGGGGCACGAAAGCAGGACGTCCGGGCGTCCCACGAGCAGCCCTCGGGCAGCACGTGGGGATCGGGGACATCGCGCACCTCGACGGTGCCGTGCAACCAGGAGACGCGGACGGGCACGGTCATGGAGACGGAGGTCTGCGGGGTCCCGGGTCGGGGATCACGGCACGAGCTCTCAGGGAGCCCAACCGAAGCGGATGTTCTCCCAGGACACATCGGGCACCTGGCAGGTCTCGGTGGCGGCGTCCTTCGTCATCGTCACGCCGCTCAGCGCGACGGTGCCCTCCCAGTCGGCGCCGGGCAGGTCGTTGGTGACGGTGATGCGGGCCTCGCCGGCGGTCATCGTCCAGGACTCGGTGATCATCGGGGTCGAGCCGCCGCCCGCGCCGCAGTCCTGCGCCATCAGGTCGGTGCCGCGGGTGAGCCCCTGGCTGCCCAAGACGGCGTCGCCCGGCTCGCTGCCATCGAAGTAGAGCGCCCAGCTGGTGCCCTCGGTGGTCGGCTGGTTCTGCACCGCCCAGGTGAAGCCCAGGCGCATGCTCTGGTCCTGCACGCCCACGGCGAACCAGGCGCTCGCGCAGGCCGCGACGCGGGGCCAGACCGCGAGGGTCTTCATGGCTGCCTCGACCGTCGGGTCGTCGCACGCGATGTCCACCGGCGTGACGTCGTCGTCATCGGCCGTGGCGTCGTCGTCGTCCGCGCTGTCGTCGTCGTCACCCCCGGAGGCGGTGGGGGACGGGCAGCCCGCCAGGAGGAGGGCCAGCAAGATCCAACGCGTCATTCAGTCTCCGCGGTCCGGCCGAGGACGAGGCGGACCACGTCGCGGCGCCCGATCACGCCCACGAGCTTGCCGTCATCGACCACGGGGATGGTCGCCAGGCGCTTGTCTACCATCGCGCCGGCGACTTCGGCCACGGTCGCGTTCGAGGTCACGCTGATCGCAGGGGACGTCATCGCGTCCCCGACCGTCATGGCGGAGATCTTGCGCAGCTCGTCGTCGTAGCGCTTCTTGCTGCCCAGGTAGAGCAGGGCATCGAAGAGCACGAAGACCTTCGGCGGGTGCGGGTCCATGTGCGTCGCGACGACGTCGGCCAGGGTCACGACCCCGACGACCTTGCCGTCCTTCACGACCGGCGCGCCGCCCCAGCGGTTGTCGAAGAGCGTGCGCGCCGCCTCGAGCAGATCCTGGTCCGGCGAGAAGGCCGTGGCAGGGGAGGACATGATGTCGGACGCGTGAGTGGTCTCGGGCATGGGGGGATCTTGCCCGATCGAGGGCGCCGGCGCGGTGACCAGTGCCGGCGACCGACGCTGCGGGTCCGGCGCCGCCCGCGCCCACCGAGTCATCAGACACAGTCTTCTGCCTTGATCCCCTTCGCGCGCACGGGGTATGGCAAGCATGCAACTCCCCGAAGAGGTCCCGCATGCCCCGTTCGCTCCACTACCTCCTGATGATCCTCGGCGTCTTCGTGCTGATGGGCCATTCCTGCCCGGTCGAGCACAGCCACGACGACGACGACGACGCAGCAGGCGACGACGACGACGACGACGACGCAGCGGACGACGACGACATCACCGGAGACGACGACGACGCCACCGACGTCGAGCCGATCACCCTGTCGGGCTCGGTCCTGGCGGTGGACCGCGAGACGGGCGTCATCCTCACGGACGAAGAGTTCGGCAACCGGGCCACGGTCATCGTGATCTACGTGCTGCCCGACCCCTCGGACCTGTCGGTGGTCTCGGCCAAGATCGTCATGGAAGGCCCCGGCGACTGGGAGCTGGAGATCGCCGGCGACGCCGGGCCGCAGCACGTGCTGGCCATCGCCGACTTCGACCGCGACCTCATCATCGGGCCGCGCGACGTCCTCCGGGAGTACGCCTTCAACCCCGTCACCGCGGGCGGCGTCGACATCGACGGCATCGACATCATCCTCGACGTGGGCACCCACAGCGGCGGCGGCCCGGCCCCCGACTCCCTCCTCTTGGACGGCGAGATCGAGCTCGTGAACCTGGACGACGGCAACATCGTCGTGGCCACCTACAACACCGACTACTGGGGCCCCATCGGACCGCGGACCCACCTCGACGGCGAGGGCGAGTTCACCCACGAGGTGTGGGTCACCCCCGAGATCGTCAACCTGGTCGGCTACCACGACACCGACGAGAACGGCATCTTCGAGCCCTCGGACCAGATGGGCGGCGCGCTGGCCAACCCGGTCAACACGGCCCTGCCGATCAGCGGTGACCTGCTCATCCAGATCCCCTCGCTCGACGAGGTCCCCGTGCCGCAGCCGACGCCCTACGTCGCCGTGACGGGCACCGTCGACTACCCCGCCTTCACCACCGGCGACGTGCTGGTCTACACCTCCGAAGGCGGCGTGCAGGGGAACATCCTGTTCCACCAGCGCCTCGCCGCGCCCGGGCCCTTCGCCCTGCGCGCCCCGGCAAACACCGACGGCGTGGTCGTCTGGGCCGTGCTCGACGAGGACGGCGACGGCGCCTACGACTTCGTCACCGACCCGAGCGACACCCACGGGCCCATCAACATCGGGACCGCGTCGGTCAGCGGCATCGAGCTGGACCTGAGCGTGCCCCCGGGCATCGGCGCCGTCAGCGGCACCATCGACTACGCCGGCTCCGTGAGCTCCGGCGACATCCTCTACATCGCCCTCGACAACGACAACGGCGACCCGACGAACCTCTTCGTCGAGCCCAACCCCGTCTTCCCCTACAGCTACACGCTCTTCGGCGTGGGCGCGGGCCTGGTGACGGTGGGCTCCTACCTGGACATCGACGGCGACGGCGGCGAGGGCCCCGGCCCGGGCGATGCGGTCGGTTCCAGCGGCGATGCGGAGACCGTCCTGGACGGCCAGACGACGACCGGGGTGGACGTCACGCTCAACATTCCGTAGACGTCTGCGCATTCCCATGCGCACGGTGACCCCATGAACACGTTGTTCGAAGAGCTCGGTGGCGAAGAGCCACTGCGCCGACTCGTCGATCGCTTCTACGACCTCATGGACACGCGGGAAGACGCCGCGACCATCCGCGCGATGCACCCCGACGACCTCGCGGAATCCCGGGACAAGCTGTTCTGGTTCGTGTGCGGCTGGACGGGCGGCCCCCAGCACTACATCCAGCGACGCGGCCACCCGCGGCTGCGCCAGCGCCACATGCCCTTCGCCATCGACGGGGACGCCGCGGTGCAGTGGATGGCCTGCATGGAGGGCGCGCTCGAGGAGCAGGTGCAGGACGAGGAGCTGCGGCGCCGCGTGGTCTCGGCCTTCCGCCACATCGCCAACCACATGCGGAACCTCCAGTCCCCCGGCGACGCGCCCGGCGGCGGCATGCAGATCCGCTGACCGTGCTCCCGTCCGCCTTCGAGGAGCTGCTGCGTCGGCGGCGCTGGGAGCAGGAGATCCTCCGCGACGCGCTGCGCGGGAACCTGCGGGTCGAGCCCGACTCCCCCTGGCTGCCCGGCGAGGCCGTGCTCGAGGAAGCGCGCGAGCTGCTCAAGGCCGGAGGCTGCGAGGCCGAGCGGCGGCGGATCGAGCTGGACCCGAAGCGGCTGCTCGGGGCGGTGGAGGTCGTGCCCCGGCGCGGCGACCGCATCCGCGAGGCGAGCGAGCAGGCCCAGGAGCAGGGCGCCGACGCCGTCCTGGCCGCGACGGACTGGTTCACGCTGCGCGGCGGGCCGGCCCACGTGCGCGCCGCCCGCGACCGCTTCGAGGGGCCCGTGTTCGCTCGGGGCTACGCGGTGGACGAGGCCGATGTCGCCGTGGCGGCGGCCCTGGAGGCGGACGGCCTGATCGCCTCGGCTGCCGTGGCGGACGAGCTGCTGGTGCTCAGGCGTGCCGCGCACTGCTACGCGCTGCCGCTCTGGGCCGAGGTGCAGGACCGGGCCGAGCTGGACGCCGCCATCGCCGCCGATGTCGACGGGATCATCCTGTGTTCGATGGATGAGGAGCCCGCTCGGGCACGCGACCGCAGCCTCGTGCTGCTGTCGGGCATGCCCCCGCTGCCGACGCTGGTGGCCGGCGGTCGCTCCCTGCGCGCGGCCCTGGCCCTGCGGCGCGCAGGGGCCGACGGTCTGCTCGTGCCCCCGCCCCTGCTCGAGCTGGAGCTGGCGGAGCTCCAGGACGCAGATGAGCCCGCCTTCGAGGCCGACGACGCGCTGCTCGCCGCCCTGGGCCAGATGGGCGTGGCCGACCCGCTCGCCTTCACCCAGTCGGGCACGGGCCTGCTGCTGCTCCCCTCGGAACCCTTCGCCGCCCCCGCCCCCGTCGACGAGCCGCCCCCGTCCTCCCCGCTGGACGTCCTGCGGGTCCGACGGCCGCGCGGTCCCCGGGTCTGATCAAGCCCACGAGGCGCGCGAATCCGTGGAGGGAAATCACGCGACGGGCAAGGTCGTCGTGACCCTGCCGGCACCTGCCTGAAGTCCTTCTGGACAGGGGCCGGCGATCTCGGGTACGACCTGGGTAGACCCCGCCTGCCACGAGCCCAGATGCACTCTGTTCCCGGATCTTCGGTCCCCCGTCCGATGCCGCTCCCCCCGGGGATGCCGGCCCGGCCGCACGTCGTGCCTCCGTCCACGCGGCGCCCCCCGCGACCACTCACCCAGTCGCTGCGCCTCGATCGCGTGATCATGCCGGTGCACGGCAGCGGGGAGCACGAGCCGCCGCCCGCCGACTTCGGGCGCGAGCCGAAGGCTGGCATGACCGTGGGCGACCGCTACCTGGTGCGCGAAGAGGTCGGGCGGCTCGGCAAGGCCCTGCTGGCCCGGGCCACGGATCTCGACGCAGGACCGCCCGTCCTGCTGCTCGTCGCGCCCTTCGATCAGGCGCCGCGCCTGCCGGTCGGTGACCGCGAGGTCACGGTGCCCCGCCCGCCCCGGAGCAGCCGGCTCCTGCGGGCCGAGGAGGTCGGCGCCTGGGACGGGCTTCGTTTCTGCGTCTTCGCCGACGACTCGGGCGTGGGGCTGGATCAGCTGCTCGCGGAAGCCGGCGGCACGCTGCCGCCGCTGCACCTCTCCCTCCTGGCGGCTCAGGGCTGCGTCGCGCTGGGCGCGATGCACGAGGCCGGTTGGCTGCTCGGGGGTGTCTGGGGTGCCTCGATTCGCGTGAACCCCTGGTCGATGGAGATGCGCATGCTCGGCTGGGGCGTGCCCTCGACGCCGGGAGCGCAGTTCCACCAGCGGGCGCGGGCGGAGCTGAGGGCCATGGGTCGGCTCTTGATGAACACGGCGCTCAAGCGCTGGGGCGTGGGCTCGGAGCTGAAGCGGCTGAGCCCGGAGCGGGATCTGATGGATCTGCTGGGGCTGCTGGCGTCGAAGGAGGAGAGCACCTTCCTGCCCGGCGCCTCGGACCTCGCGGCCGCCTTCGGCTCCGTGGCGGCGACGCTGCGCTGAGCGAGGACGGCCGGAAGAAGCGCCTGCTGATCGGCGCCCTTTCCTGTTGCGGCGCGATCCTCTACAACCCCGCGCCATGCTGCGTTCCCTTCACATCTTGCTCGCGATCTCCTCCCTCCTGCTGCTCGGCTGCCCCGAGGATCCGGAGGACATCATCATCCCCGACGACGACGATGCGACCGCGGACGACGACGACGCAACAGCGGACGACGACGACAGCGCGGACGACGACGACGCAACAGCGGACGACGACGACGCCACCGCGGACGACGACGACGCCACCGCAGACGACGACGACGCCACCGCAGACGACGACGACGCAACAGCGGACGACGACGACGCAACAGCGGACGACGACGACGCAACAGCGGACGACGACGACTCGGCGATCGCAGACGACGACGACGCAACAGCAGACGACGACGACGCAACAGCGGACGACGACGACGCAACAGCAGACGACGACGACTCCGCCC
>JAJDAI010001157.1 GCA_029261955.1 Deltaproteobacteria bacterium
CAGCTGGAGGCCAACCTCGTCGCGGCCGGGCTGATGTCCCAGGCGGAGGTCGCCGAAGCGCTCACCGATCGACAGGGCGCCGAGAGCTTTCGCGACGCGCTGCTGCGGCGCGGCTACCCCAAGCCCGCCGCGCTGCACGACGCCCTGCGGCTGCTCGTCGCCCGGGGGGCGACCGCCGCCCTCGGCTGGCGGACCGGCGAGATCAACTTCGAGCCGAGGGTGGCGCTGCCGGCCTCGGTGCTGAAGTCGGCCGTGCTCTCGGCCGACACGCCGATGCGGGCGCTGTGGAACGCGGTCCAGCTCAACATGAGCATGGACCAGGTCATGGAGTTCTTGGTGGATCCGACGGCCGGCGCCGTTCGCCCGGAGGGCGCCACCGCCAACGTCCTCAAGGCCCTGCGCCAGGACAGCCCGCTCGAGCCCCTCACCGCCGCGCTCGCGAAGCCCGCAGAGATGGGCGAGCTCTTCCAGGTGGTGCCGGACCAGAGCGGTCCGATGCTCCTGCTTCTCTGGATGCTCGAACACGCTGGCCTCGTCAGGAGGAGCAGCGACCGACGCGTCGATCTCCCCATCGCGGACGCCGCCGCAGTGGCCGCCCGGCGGATCGAGGCGTCGAGGCCTGGGGTGTCGATCGCCGGAGCCTCGTCTCCCGCTCGGGCCCTGCCCGGTCGCTCCGTCCCCGGACGATCGATGCCCGGACGGTCGATGTCCGGACGCTCGGTCCCCGGACGCTCGGTCCCCGGGTCTCGCGGGGGAGCGCGCGCCACCTGGCCGGGCAGCAAGGCGCTCGCGACCTCCGATCAGATCGCCCTCGCCGTGAAGGCCGACCACCAGAAGCGCATGCGGCGCGACTACTACGCCTTCCTCGGGCTCCCCCAGGACGCCGGCGTCGCCGTCGTGCAGGCTCGGGCGACGAAGCTGCTGAACCGTTGGATGCGCGCCCTGAAGTCGGCACGCACGCCGGCGGCCGCCAAGTCCCAGGCGGAGGAGCTGCTCGGCACCGTGAAGCTCGTCTGGCGCACGCTCAGCGACCCCGACCGCCGCGCCGAGTACGACCGCCGGCTCGCGCGGGGGCAGGCTCCGCTGGCTGGGGGCATCAAGGCGGCCGACGTCAGCACCATCACGTCCGGTGCCCACCCGACCCTCAAGCGGCGCGAAGAGGGTGGCGTGGCGGCCCGCGGACCTCAGGGTCACCGCGAGGCCCTCTCGGCGATGGACGCCGGCGACTACAACCGCGCGGCCGGCATCCTGCGCGCCGTGCGCCAGGAGAACCCCTCGAACCCCGACGTGCTCGCCGACCTCGGTTGGAGCCAGTGGCGCTCGGCCGGCTCCGACGCCGCGCTGCGCGAGGGCGCCGAGGAGTACATCCGGCTCGCGGTGACCTTCGACTCCGAACACAAGCGCGGCCTGGAGTACCTCGCCCGCATGGCGGTGGACCGCAAGGACACGACCCTGGCTCGCCGGCGCCTCCGGGCCTTCCTGGCCGTGGAGCCTGATGCCAACTGGGCCCGCATCGCGCTGCACGCGCTCGACGACGGCGCCCCCTCTGCTCGAGGCTGAGGCGCGGTGGATCCAGTCGGTCCGTTGCTCTTCTTCGGCGTGATCGCGGGCCTCGTGGCCCTCGCCGTGGTCTTGAACCGCGCGCACACCGTCGTCGCCTTCGAGGGCGGCAAGGCCGGCCTACGTCGGGGCGCCCTTCCTCCCGGTCTGCTGCGCGACCTCGGGGATGTCGCTCGCGGCCTGCCTGGAACCCGCGGCGAGCTCCAGCTCCGCGGTCAAGGGGACACGCTGACCCTGCGCATCCGCGGTCTCGACGAGGGGCCCGCCCAGCGGGTGCGCAACGTCGTTCTGCTCCGGCGACGCGAGATCCGGCGCCCCTGAAAAGCCTCGCTTGATCAGCGACTTGCAGGGACGCGGCGAAAAAAGATCGCCTCCGGCCGAATGTCGGCGTTCCGAGCGGCGTCCATGTGGTGAAGCTCGAGAGGACCCGAGCATCGGACCCCAGCAAGGAGATCGCCATGCTTCGCCAACGCGTCGCGCAGCTGTGCTGCGCCTTCCTCATGATTCCCGCCCTCGCCGCAGCGAAGCCCGCCTTCAACGGTGAGAACCCCCTCGGCGTGCCGCGCGCCGAGTTCCAGGCCGCCCAGGAGGGCATGGACCTCATCTACCAGCGTCGCTACGACGACGCGCTGGAGCTCTTCGAGGAGACCGCCATCGACTTCCCCGACTCGCCCCTCGGGCCGGTGGGGCGCTCGGTGGCCTGGCAGGCGCTCATGTACGAGAACCGGGACTTCGCCCACGAGCGGGCCTGGATGACGGAGAAGAGCGACGCGGAGGCGATCTTCAAGCGCGCCCGTCGGCAGAACGACCGCAAGGCCTGGAACAGCTTCCTGGAGGGCGTGCACCTCGGCATGGCCGCGCTCTACGACATCCGCCGCGGGGACAACCTGCCCGCCTTCAACAAGGCATGGGAGGCCCTGGAGCGCATGAAGCAGGTCGAGCGCCTGGAGCCGGAGTTCCACGACGTGCAGCTCGCGCTCGGCATGTACAACTACTGGCGGACGGCGCTGAGCGACAAGATCGACGGCCTGCCGAGCTTCGGTGACCACCGCGCCGAGGGCATGGCCCAGATGAAGCGAGCTCGCGACAAGGGGCTGCTGGCCCCCGCACCCGCGTCCCTGGTCATCACCTACAGCCTGCTCGAAGGCGGCGACAAGAAGGCCGCGCTGGCCGAGGCCGCCTCCGTCGCGGAGGAGTACCCGAGCAACGTCATCACCCTGATGATCCTGGGTCGGCTGCAGCGCAAGGCGGGCCGCCACGCGGACGCCCTGAACACCTTCCGCCAGGCGACCGACGCGGCGCCCGAGAACCGCGTGGTCTGGTACGACCTCGGCCGGGCCCTGGCCCGCGACCGCAGCAACTACACCGAGGCGATGGCCGCCTACGACCGCTTCATCGAGGTCGCCCCCACCGACGACCACAAGGCCGACGGCTGGTACCGCAAGGGGCTGCTGGAGCGGAAGGCGCGGCGCTACAGCCCGGCCATCGCCGCCTTCGAGCGCGCCCTGAAGCTGGACCCCGAGATGACCCGGGCCAGCGAGCGCATCGCCCAGGTGGAGCAGCAGCAGCAGCGAGCCGTCGACGCCCGGGCTCGACGTCGAGCGAAGCAGAGCGCCAGCACCGCCCGGCCGCGGACGGGCAT
The DNA here is from genome assembly GCA_029261955.1 of Deltaproteobacteria bacterium. Lineage (GTDB taxonomy): Bacteria > Myxococcota_A > UBA796 > UBA9615 > UBA9615 > CALCXL01. Next base: position 3,203 of record JAJDAI010001157.1, read on the forward strand.
TTCGAAGCAGGAGCTGAAGCTGAGGCAGGTGGAGAAGAAGACCGCAGCTGAGTAGAAGCAGAAGCGAAGCCGCCGGCCCGGTTCCCTCCTGGGGAGCCGGGCCGGCGTCGTTCTGGTGCTGGTGTCCTGCCCCCCCAAGGGTGCGAGCAGAAGCCGCAGGCTTCTGC
>JAJDAI010001158.1 GCA_029261955.1 Deltaproteobacteria bacterium
CCGGCATCGATCAATGCTGCTCTGGCTGCCCGAACGGCCTCTCCCAGGTGGCCGAAGTCGTTGGTCCACGAGGTGACGAGAACCGACACCACGAAGCGCAGTTCCGTGCCGCAACTCGTGACCGTCAGGCGGTGGCCCGGAAGCGCAGCGCCGCTGGGGAAGTTCATCAAGGCCGCGTGGGGGTCCGTGATGCTGTGGCCCGTGCGGCCTTCCCGCTCGCACCGGGCCATCGCCTCCTCGTGCTTGCGCACCTTGGCCTGGTGCGGCTGGTGCTCCTCGGGCGAAAACGAAGAGACGTCCTGCTCCTTCAACTCCCGCAGACGACGTGTCGACCGCGTCACTGTCCGCATGCTCTTGGTGGAAGCATCAGCTTGGAGACGCGCGCTATCGACGGCGAGTTGCTCCGGGTCGACGAGCCCGCGTTCGACGGCCAGTTCGACCGTCTGCTGCACGGCCTCGGCCATGAAGCCGATGTTGTTCCGCCGGAACTCCTTCAGCTTGGTGGCCGACGGAGCGTGACCGCCGGCGACCAGTCGGTATGCAGCGTCCGTCTGGCAGGAGATCGCGAGGCGGCTGGCGTGGTGGACTCCCTGAAGGCTGGCGAGCAGCCACAGGCCCAGTAGGTGCTTTGGGTGGTAGCCGTGCCTGCCCAGCGAGGAGTAGGTGGCCTCGAGCTTGCTGGTGTCGATCAGCTCGACCCACTTCAGGACCTCCCATGCAAGGTGGTCCTGGGGGACCTGTGCAGCTGGGCAGCCGGCCAGCGGGTCGAGCTGACGAGAACGGTCGGGCTTGAAGTGGGGACTGGGATCCCGCTGCCGGCGACGGCGGGGTGACGGCTTGAGCGGCGGAGGCGTCAACGTGAGCGGAGGGTGACCTTCGAGAGGCGGCATGAAGCACTTTCTCACGTGCGCTCGCGCGAGGCAGTCGAGCCCTCCTTATTTCTGTCGATCCTGTCAGTCACGTTGGCAGAGAGGGCCGTGCGGGATGTGGGCGACGGGCAGTGGCGCTCCGCGGGGGGCTCGGAGCTCCGGCGGGGGTGGTCCTTTGATCGTGGCGCGCGAGGTGGTCCCTTGATCGTGGCGCGTGGCGTGCGACAGCGGATCGGGGTGGTCCCTTGATCGTGGCGCGGGGGTGGTCCCATGGCGGTGGCGGTTGACACATGCCGGCGGGCTGGTGGGTCTTTCGATGTCCGTCGTGCAGTCGCGCCTCGACGCAGACGCCGAGGTGACGGCGGGTGCGTGCCTGCTGCATGCAGCCCTCGAACACCCACCAGGTGTAACCGTCCGAGTTCCCACGTAGCGCCCCGGCACCCCGCGTGAGCTACGCGCTCACGGTCCAGCGATGCGGCAGCAGCTCCTCGATCCGCGCTGCGGGGTGCGTCTGCACCCGCAGCAGCACGTCGGCCAGGTAGGCCTCGGGGTTGATGCCGTTGGCCTCGCAGGAGGCGACCAGCGAGTACAGCATCGCCGTGTTCTGGCCCGCCTCGGCGTGGCCGACGAACAGGAAGTTGAACAGAACCGCTTCGCGGTAGCTCGTGCGGGGCGGCGCTGACCTGGGCCGCAGGCGGAGGGGCTGCGGGGCCTCATCCGGGCAAGAAGGCCGCTACTCGCCCCGCGCGGCGGTCGCGATGCTCTCCGATGGCGCAATCCAGCGCCGTTGAGGAGCACGAGCCATGTCCGAGTTACGAGACCGTGTCACCGACGACCTCAAGCTGAAGGGCTCCAGGCCCCAGACCATCGAGGCCTACCTCGGATGCATCCGCCGATTCGTCGCCTTCCACCGACGCCCGCCCGCTGAGATGGGTGGGGAGGAGGTTCGGGCGTTCCTCCTTCACATGCTGGAGACCGGGCGCAAGCCGTCGACGGTCAACGTCTATCGCGCCGCGATCGGCTTCCTCTACACCAACACGCTCAAGCGCCCCGAGGTCGTACGAGACATCCCGTGTCCGCGGTCGCACAGGCCGCTGCCGACTGTGATCTCCCGCGCAGAAGTCGCCCGGCTGCTCGGGGCGACGGCCTCCACCTACGACCGTGCGTACTTCAGCACCATGTACGCCGGCGGCCTCCGATCCGCTGAGACCGTCCGCCTACAAGCCCGCGACATCGACAGCAAGGTCGGCGTCGTGCGCGTCCGCGACGGCAAGGGTGGCAAGGAGCGCAGGGTGTTGCTTAGGCCTGGTATGCTCGGCCTGTTTAGTTACCTCTCGCGGGATGCCCGTCTTCCCTGACCGTGGCTCTTACCCGCCCCGAGGATGCTCGCGCCGTTTCGCCACGACCCCATCCGCCCCTGGGCCGACAAGCCCATCAGCCGGGACACGATGGCCTGGCGGCTCCGCCTGGCCGTCGCCCGCGCGGGCATCGAGGAGCACGTGACGCCTCACACCCTGCGCCACTGCTTCGCCACCCACCTCTTGGAGGCCGGCACCGACATCCGGATCATCCAGGTCCTCCTCGGCCACAACAGCCTCAAGGCCACCGCCTGGTACGCGCGGGTCAGAACCGATCTCATCAGGAGCACGCCGAGCCCCATCGACCTGTTGCCCTCGTAGGGCGTGCCCGGGGAGCATTCGTTTGTCGGTGCAGCCGGCGGGCGAGGCGGACTCCAGGTCGCGGACGTCTTCCGCGATCACGGAGAGCTCGTCGCCCGTCGGCTTGCCCTGACCGATGCCCAGCGTCGCGTTTTGCGCGACGTGCGGCGCTGTCGGACCGCTGCGCTCGGCGGTCATGTAGACGTGTGCGACCGATGCGGGCACAGCCAGCCCTCGTACAACTCCTGCCGGAATCGGCACTGCCCGACGTGCCAGGCCTCTCAGCAGGCTCGCTGGATCCAGCAGCGCCAGGCGCGGGTCCTGCCGGTCCACCACTTCCACGTCGTCTTCACCCTGCCTGCCGAGCTGCGGCGCTTCGTGCCTGCAAACCGTCGGCTGCTCTACAAGCTTCTCTTCGACGCCTCGGCCCAGACGCTGTTGACGCTCGGCGAGGACCGGCTCGGGGGGCAGCTCGGCGTCACGTCAGTCCTTCACACCTGGACCCGTGACCTGCAGCTCCACCCCCACGTCCACTGCGTGGTCACCGGCGGCGGGCTGACCCGCGAGGAGACACCGCGTTGGATCGCCAGCCGCCCCGAGTTCCTCTTCCCGCTCGGCGTCCTGCGCAGCGTGTTCCGCGGCAAGATGCTCGATGGCCTCGACCGAGCCTGCCGCGCCGGCACGCTGCGCATCCCGCCTGAGCTGAGGTCCGAGGTGGGGTGGGCAGATCTGCTGTCTCGTCTTCACCGCAAGAAATGGGTCGTCTATTGCAAGCGGCCCTTTGGCGGCCCTCGCCAGGTCTTCGAGTACCTCGGCCGCTACACCCACCGTGTCGCGATCTCCAGCGCCCGATTGAAGGCCGTGAGCGATGAGGTCGTCGTGTTTCGCACCCGCGGTGACAAGGTGGCCCGTCTCCATCCGTACGAGTTCATCCGCCGCTTCCTGCTGCACACGCTGCCGCCTCGATTCAGGAAGATTCGCCACTACGGGCTCCTGTCGCCGGCCGGGGTCCGGGGTCGTCTCCCGATCGCGGAGGCCTTGCTGCCCGCTCCGGCCAGGGACCCGGAGCACGCGGGCGCCGAGGAGGCGGACGAGCCGGACTCGAGGGCCGCGATCGAAGCCGAGGCCCGACGATGTCCTCTCTGCGCCGACGGCCGGCTCTTTCGGGAAGCAGTTCGCCGTCTACCGACAGCCGCGGCGCGCGATGGCCCCTCGCCAACAGTGTGGGACAGCTCGTGATCGGTGCTCGATCTCCCGCGTGCCGGGACCTCCTCGGAGGCCCATGGAGAGCTGCGTCTTGCTCGAGGGGAGGCAAGACCACGGGCCAGTCAGGAGGCCTCTCAGGCCGCGATCGCGGCCAAGATCTCTCCGCCCGGCACCCTGCGAGAGCGGCTGGACATCCTCGGGCTCGCCCCCAGCTCGACGAAGGGACCCCTTTGCGCCCATAGAGGCCACGGTGAGGTCCCCGGCAAGCACGGCCACCGCGAAGCAGTCCTGTTCAACATCCGAAATGCGGAGCGCGGGGAGCGATCGCCGAGGTCGATAGAGCGTCGACCGGCTCCGCATTTCGCTTGCTCATTCGAGGTCGATAGAGCGTCGACCGGCTCCGCATTTCGCTTGCTCATTCTTGCGGCCGAGGGCGACGACGCGCAGCGCCCTCTCCGAGGCGTTGTTGTCGACGGGCACGCGCGCGTCGTCAAGGCAGACCGTGAGCTCGGCCCACTGCTTCAGGGCGTAGCGCACGGCCTTGCCGAGTCCTGACTTCGGCGGCCACTTCGGCTCCTGCTCGAGCAGCCAGCTGTGCAGCGCCTCCATCGCAGCGCGGCTCGCTGACTGGCGCATCGCCAGGTGCTTCTTCGTGCCGACGATCCCGGCCTGCTTCGCGTCGTGCTCGACGCGGTACACATCCAGGATGAGGGCGAGGGCGACATCGACATCCTCGGGTGCGAGCGCGCGGCTCTCAAAGAGCTTTCGCCGGACGTGGGCGAGGCAGCCGGCGCGCTCCCACTGCTGTGGTGTGCAGACGCGGTTGTAGCCGGTGTAGCCATCGACCACGAGCGTGCCCGAGCCGCCGCCCAGGACTGTCACCGGCGTCTGCCCAGACCGGCCCCCTGAGAAGCGGTAGCCGATGGCCTGCGGCGTCACGAAAGTCCAGAGGTAGCCCTTGCTGGCCTTGCTCTGCATCTTCAGGGGCGTCTCGTCGGCCTGGACTAGCTGCTGGGCGGCGATGTGCGCCATCAGCGCCTCGTAGAGCGGCTCCACCTCGTCCGCGGCCCGGTGAAACAGGTCCACCATCGTGCTGCGCGCCAGCGGCATGCCGGCCCGCTTGCAGGCCTTCTCCAGTCGGTAGAAGGGCGTCGAGTCGGCGCACTTGCTGACCACCAGGTGCGCGATGAGCCCCGGCCCATACGAGGTCTGCTCCCCGACCCGGCGCGGTCCCGGAGCCGTCACCACGTACTCCCCGCAGCGGCACGCCAGCTTCTGCAGCACGTGGACGTGCCGGATGAAGTGCTCGGGCACGCGCTCGTAGACGGTCTGGACCTCGCCCTCACCCAGCGGCGACAGCTCCTGTGAGCCGCACTTCGGGCACACGCACTGCTCGGCGGGCGCCGGGTGCTCGATGCGCTGCTCGGGCAGCTCGGCCTTCTGCCGACGCCGCTCCGCGCGGGTCGCCTGGGTCTTCGCCGGGTCTACACGGCGGCCCTGCTGGCGCAGCTCCTGCGATGGCGTCGGCATCTTCTCGGACTTGCGGCCGAAGACGGCCCGGCGAAGCTCAGCGAGCTGCGCTTCCATCTCCGAGACCCGAGCCTGGGTCGCAAGGGCCTCGGCTTCGAGCTGCAGCGCGCGCTCACGCCACGCGCACTCGTGCTCCTCGGGGGCGTCGGTCACCCCGAGCTTTGATCACACCTGGGCCGCCCTGTCGATCCCCTTCGGTGGCATCCAGACCCTGGGACGCCGCACGCGACTGAAGTCGATCCCGTCGAGCAGCATGGCGAGCTGGGTGGAATCGAGGCGGAGCTTGCTCGCTCCAGGCTTGGGCAGGGGCACCCGGAAGCTGCCGGCCTCGAGGCGCTTGTAGGTGAGCACGAAGCCACCGTGGTCCCAGTGCAGGACCTTCAGCCGCGTGCGATTGCGGCTGACGAAGACGAAGAGGTCGCCGGTGAAGGGGTCGAAGCCCCAGGCGCGGACGATGGCCATCAGCCCGTCGAAGCCCTTGCGCTAATGCGCAGCTGCGCATTAGCGCAACTATGCGCAGCCGGAAGTAATGCGGAGCTGGTTTCCCGGCCGCCTGCCCGCCCGTCGTTCGCATGGGCCGCAACTCCGCATAGTTCCCCCCAGGTCACCTCTCCCTCAGCATCGCCAGCAGCTTGTCCGGGGCGCTGAA
>JAJDAI010001159.1 GCA_029261955.1 Deltaproteobacteria bacterium
CGCGCTGATCGGCGACGGGCAGCGCTCCCGGGCCGTGGCGGACGCGCTCGCGAAGCTTTCGGACGAACACCGCACGGCCCTGCTGCTCACCTACCGGCAGGACCTCAGCTCGCGGGAGGTCAGCGAGGTGATGGGGCTGACCAGCCAGCAGGTGCGGAACAAGGTGGCCTACGCGCGGCGCTTGCTGGGCGAGCTGCTGCCGGACGAGGTGGGCGATGGATTCTGAGGATGAGAGGGACGTCATGAACGAAGAACGGACACGGGAGCTCCTGGGGCTCCTGCAGGATCCGCCGAGCCCGATGAGCGCTGAGGAGCTGCTCGCACGGCACGGTGGGTCGAAGCGGAACAACCCGGGGCGCTGGATCGCCCTGGCGGCTGCCGCCGTGCTGCTGCTCGGTGTGGGGCTGAGCTTGCGCGCGACCGGGCCGAGCACCGACCTGACCCCCCGTGGGCTGGGCGACGTGAGCTCGTCGGTGGAGCTGCGCTACGCGGTCGAGGGCGCGGCCCTGCGGCGTGGCGGCGGACAGGTCGACACGGACGAGCGGCTGGTCTTCCAGGCACGGGCGGGCGATGCCGGCTATCTGTGTCTGCTGGAGCAGGCGCCGGGTGCAGACTGGGTGCGAATCCTGCCGCGCGGCGGCGAGCACTGGACGGCCGTCGCGGGGGACAACGTGGTGGTGGACGCGGGTGAGCCCCAGTCCTGGCGGCCCGATGGAAGCTCGGGCCTGCACCGCTACCGCCTGCTTCTGGACGCGGATGATCCCCAGTGTGGCTCGCCTGTCGCGAGCGACCAGATCGAGGTTGATTGGCTGCCCTGATGCGCACCGGCTCCCAGCTCGTCCTGCTCGCGGCAGCCCTGCTGCTGGTTGGCTGTGCTCACGCACCGGACGGCTTGACGGCGCGCGGGTTCCGGCAGGCGGCGAGCACGGCGGACGAGCTGGCGGCGGTGCTGGACAGCCGGCGGATCGCCGTGATCGTGGGCGTCGACGGCTACCGGCACCCCGCCTTCCCGGACCTGAAGTTCGCCTCGGCTGACGCCGGCGCCATCGCGGACCTGCTGAAGACGCCCGACGGCGGCAGCTTCGACGAGATCGTGCTGCTGGACAGCCGCGAGGTCACCTCGCGCTCCGCCATCCTCGCCCGGCTCAAGGCCACGCGGGCCGGGCTCGGGCGTGGCGACACCTTCCTCTTCTACTTCTCCGGCCACGGCACGCTCGGCCTGGACGCAGAGGGCGAGCCGCGGCTGTTCCTGCTGCCCGGCGACGCCGACCCAGGGGACCTGGAGCACACCGCGCTCGACCTCGAGGGGCTGCGCGAGTTCCTCGCGTCGCTGCCCGCCCAGCGCAAGGCCCTGATCATCGACGCCTGCTTCAACGGACGGGGCAAGTCGGCCATCGACCCCAGCGTCGAGGCGCAGATGGAGGAGATGGTCTCCCGGGTCGCGCAGAGCTCCGTGCGCGGCCTCGCGAGCGGCGAGGCGCACCTCTTCGCGTCGACCCTCGGGCGCCCCGCCTTCGAGGACCCCGACCTCGGCCACGGCGTCTACACGCACTACCTGCTCCAGGCGATGACCTGGGCGCGCGGCACCGCGGACCTCGACAAGAACGGCCTGCTCACGGCCTGGGAGGCGCACGACTTCGCCCGCACCCGGACCCGGGAGCACACCTCCGGCGTGCAGCTGGCCGAGGCCTCGCTGCGGGTCGTCGGCGCCAACGACCTCGTGCTCGCGGGCGACCCCGAGGCCCGCCAGGACCGCGAGCACGCGCTGCTCTTCCACTACGGCAGCGGCCCCAGCCGCTTCGCAGGGCACACGCTCGTGGTGGACGGGGTGGCCAAGGGCGTCTTCCCCGGCACCTTCACCGTCGCGCCCGGCTCTCACCACGTCGAGGTGCGTGACCCCGAGGGTGAGCTGCGCATCGACGGCTACACCGACCTCAAGGCGGACCAGGTGGTCTCGGCGAGCGAGCTCGGCGTGTTGGTGCGCGAGGACCGCATCCTGACCGCGGTGCGCTTCGGCGGCGGCGGCGGCCCGGCGGCCTGGGCCCCGCTCTGGGGCGACGGCTACATGATGGTGGAGGTCTTCGGCGGACTGCGCGTGCCCCGGGGCCTGGGCAAGGGCTTCTTCGGTGGGGTCACGGTGGGCGCGGGCGTCTCCCCCACCCGCAAGGACCTCGATCGACTCGTGGAGCACGGCCGCGGCACCTTCCACCTGACCGGCGAGCTCGGTTGGGGGCGGGACATCAGCCGCTTCCGCTTCCGCGGGGCCTGGCAGCTGCGGATGACGGTGCTGCCCGTGGCGCCCCTCCCCGGGCCGGAGCACCCCCTCGAGTCCGAGGAGGTCGGCTGGATCTTCGCGAGCACGGGCCCGGCGCTGCACCTCGGCTTCGTGGTCGATCGGCGCCTGGCGATCGTCGGCGTGGGCTCCGTGCACTTCACGCACCTCGACCCCTCGCGGACCGGGTCGCCGACCTTCCAGGTCTTCGGCAGCGCTACTCTGGGCCTGGAGTTGGGCTTCTGATGGTGAGTCGGTTCGTTTGGGTGGCCTGCATCGCATTGCTCTGGGCCGCCCCGGTCTCGGACCTGTGGGCGCAGAGCGGCGGGCCCGACCTGTCGGGCAAGTCCTTCTTCCCGGCGAGCTACGACTTCGTCCCGATCAGCGACATCGGCATGGACCTCACCTTGGCGGGGGATGAGACCAGCGCCCTCGGGCTGCCCTGGTCCTTCTTCTGGTACGGCCGCTACTACTCGGCTGTGAGGGTCTCCGCGAACGGCGCGCTGGTCTTCGACATCTGGTTGGACGTGGGCCGCGGCAACACCTGCCTGCCTGCCAGCAACATCGGGGCGCCCGACATCGCCGCCTACTGGGACGACCTGGCCCCCGAGCTCGGGGGCGGGGTCTACATCTGGCACGACACGGTCGAGGACCGGCTGATCATCTCCTGGGAGGACGTGCCCCACGCCAACTCCCCCGGCGGCGCCTCCTTCCAGGTGCACCTGCTGCCCAACGGCGAAGTCGAGATCCACTACGCCGACGTCGACCTGAGCCTGGTGGCCTACGACGCAGGCGCCAGCGCGACGATCGGCGTCCAGGACGCGTCGCACGGGACCGCCGCGGCGGGCAACTGGCTCGAGGTCTCCTGCAACTCCGCCTCCGAGCTGAGCGACGGCCTCGCCCTGGTCTTCTCGGACTGCGTGGACGGGGACGGCGACGGCGCGCGTGACGCTGGCTGCGGAGGCGAGGACTGCGACGACGCGGACGCCGCGCTCGGCCCCGACCAGCCGGACATCTGCAACGGCGGCACCGACGACGACTGCGACCCCGCGACGTCGGAGGTGATCGACGGCGACCTCGACGGCTTCAGCGCCTGCGCCGGGGACTGCGACGACGTGGACCCCGCCCGGCACCCTGGCGCCACCGAGCTCTGCAACGGCCTGGACGACGACTGCAACGGGCTCGTGGACGGACTCGAGGAGGACGTCGACGCCGACGCCGACGGGGCCCCGAGGTGCGCCGACTGCGACGACGAGGACCCCGCCCGGCACCCCGGCGCGCTGGAAGCCTGCAACGGCCTGGACGACGACTGCGACTCCGCCGTGCCGGCCGACGAGGTCGACGACAGCGACGGGGACGGCTGGGTGACCTGCCTGGACTGCGGCCCCGCCGACCCCGCCGTGCACCCCCGGGCCTTCGAGGCCTGCGACGGCCAGGACGCGGACTGCAACGGCTCGGGCCCGGTCGCCGACCTGCCCCCGTCGAGCTCGTCCTTCAGCACCGGAAACGACCGCGGCCGCGGCCACGTCGTCTACGTGGAGCAGACCGTCACGCTCGACCACCTCGGCTTCCAGCTGGAGGCCACGTCCGGCGACACCATCACCTGGTTCGTCTACGAAGCGACCGCCGAGGAGGGGCCCTTCGACCAGCTCGTCCTGGTGGAGACCGCCGTGCCCCTGTCGGGCGGCGAGCTGGACTCCGGCCGGCTCAGCGTCACGCTGGAGGCAGGGCACTACTACCTGCTCGGGGCCTACTGGTACGCGATCGCGACCTACGGCTTCGACTTCTTCAGCCCGACGCCGGCGCAGCTGTCCTTCGGGCAGCGCATGGGCTCCGCGCGGGTGGGCAGCCTGCCGAGCTCGATGAGCATCAACCTCGCCTCGAGCGCCTACGAACTCAGCATCTACACCCAGAACGAGGCGGACCTGGACGGGGACGGGGCCTTGCCCTGCGGCGGCGACTGCGACGACACGGAGGCCGTGGTCTTCACGGGCGCGCCGGAGCTCTGCGACGGGCTGGACGACGACTGCGACGGCGTCGTGCCGTCCACCGAGGTGGACGGGGACGGCGACGGCGCGATGATCTGCGGCGGCGACTGCGACGACGGCGACGCCAGCACCTCGCCCGACGCCGCGGAGCTCTGCGACGCGCTCGACAACGACTGCGACGGCAGCCTCGGCCCGGCGGAGCAGGACCTGGACCAGGACGGCTACTTCGCCTGCGGCGAGTGCGACGACGACGACCCGATGGTCTTCCCGGGCGCGGCCGAGCTCTGCAACGGCGTCGACGACGACTGCGACGGAGAGGCCGGGCTCGCCCTCCAGCTCGAGTCGGCGACCTCGACCGCGAACGACGGCAACCGGCTGCGCGGCCACACCTGG
>JAJDAI010001160.1 GCA_029261955.1 Deltaproteobacteria bacterium
GACGTCCAGGGCCGAGACCGACTCATCGCAGACGATGAACTTCGGGTTCAGGGCCACCGCGCGCGCGATGCCGATGCGCTGGCGCTGGCCGCCGCTGAACTCGTGCGGGTAGCGGTTGATGTAGGAGCCCTGCAGGCCGACGCGCTCCAGCAGCTCCTTGGCGCGGTCGAAGCGCTCGTCGCCCTTCGCGATCCCGTGCAGCTCCAGCGCGTCCCCGATGATCGCGCCCACGGTCATCCGCGGGTTCAGCGAGCTGTAGGGATCCTGGAAGATGATCTGCATGTGGCGCCGAAGGGCGCGCAGATCGGGGCGGGGCAGCTGGAAGACGTCCTTGCCGTCGAAGAGGGCGGTGCCGCTGGTGGGCTCGATGAGCCGGAGGATGGTCCGGCCGACCGTCGTCTTGCCGCAGCCCGACTCGCCCACCACACCCAGGGTCTCCCGCGGGTAGATGTCGAAGTCGACGCCATCGACCGCCTTGACGTCTCCGACGTGCCGGCCGAGCAGCCCCTTGTGCAGGGGGAACCACTTGCGCAGGTCGCGGACCTCGAGGAGGGGCTTCAGGGGGCCGTCCGGGCCGACGAGCTTGCTCATGTCAGCCTCCGGGCGCGTCGGCGCGCAGCCGATCGGTGTGGTGGCAGGCGACCCTGTGGCCGGGCTCGATCTCCACCAGCGGAGGCTCCTCGATGCACATCGGTGATGCGTAGGCGCAGCGGTCGCGGAAGCGGCAACCGGTCCCGAATTCGTAGGCCGAGGGTACCATGCCGGGGATCGTGGGCAGGATGTGGTGGGCCGCGCCCAGGTCCGGGAGGCTGTTGAAGAGCGCCCGTGTGTAGGGGTGCCCGGGGTTCTCGAAGAGCCGGTGCACGTCCGCGTTCTCGACCACCTTGCCCGCGTACATCACGACCACCTGGTCACAGGTCTCGGCTACGACGCCCAGGTCGTGGGTGATGAGCAGCACGGTCATGCCCAGGTCTTCCTGGAGCTGGTTCATCAGCTCGAGGATCTGGGCCTGGATCGTCACGTCCAGCGCGGTGGTCGGCTCGTCGGCGATGAGCAGCTCGGGGCCGCAGATCAGGGACATCGCGATGCAGACGCGCTGCCGCATGCCGCCGCTCATGGCGTGCGGGTACTCGTCGATGCGCTTCTCGGGGGACGAGATGCCCACCTTCTGCAGCATCTCGATCGCGCGGTGCCGCGCCTCCTTCGCCGGGATGTCCCAGGAGTGCACGCGCAGGGCCTCGATGATCTGGTTGCCCACCGTGTAGACGGGGTTCAACGAGGTCATCGGCTCCTGGAAGATCATCGAGATGGCGTCGCCGCGCATCAGGCGCATCTCTTCGGCGTTCAGCTGCGTCAGGTCGCGGCCCTTGAAGCGGATGGCGCCCTTGACGATGCGGCCGGGCGGACGGGGGATGAGGCCCATGACGCTCAGCGCGGTCACGGACTTGCCGCAGCCGGACTCGCCCACCACGCCCAGCGTCTCGCCCTTGTAGGCCGTGTAGCTCACGCCATCGACGGACTTCGCCACGCCGATGTCGGTGTAGAAATAGGTGTGGAGATCCTCGAGCTCCAGCAGCGGGGTCTTCTCTTCCACGGCGCTACTGCCTCAGCTTCGGGTCGAGGGCATCGCGCAGCCCCTCACCCACGAGGTTCAGCGCAGACACCGTCACGAAGATCGCGAAGCCCGGCGCAAGGATGAGGTGCCACGCGCCGGTCGCGTAGCCCTCCTTGATGATCTGCCCCCAGGACGGGGCGCTCAGGTCGCCCAGGCCGAGGAAGGACAGCGTCGACTCGATGAGGATGGCCGAGGCCACCCCGAAGGTCGCCGCCACCAAGACCGGCCCCAGGGCGTTCGGCAGGATGTGCTCGAAGATGATCCGGCGGCGCGGGAAGCCCAGGGCCTCGGCCGCGGTGACGAAGTCCAGGTTGCGCAAGCGCAGGAACTCGCCGCGCATCAGCCGGGCGACACCGGTCCACCGGACCAGGCCGATCACCAGCATGATGTGGAAGATCGAGGGTTTCTCCAGGAAGGCCAGGACCGTCAGGATCACGAAGAAGGTCGGCACACTCATCGTGATCTCGATGAGGCGCTGGATCGCCAGATCCACCCAGCCGCCGAAGAAGCCGGCCGTCGCGCCCAGCAGGATGCCGATGAACACGTAGATGGCGACCGCGATGACCCCGATGGTCAAGGAGATGCGCGTGCCGTAGAGCAGGCGGGTCGCGACGTCGCGGGTGCTCTGGTCCGTGCCCAGCAGGTGCTTGCGCGAGGGCTTCGTGACGCTCTTGAAGCCCGTCTGCCGGAAGGTGTAGCGGCTCGGCGGGTACATGGCCGAGACCTCCTGCCCGTCCGCCTCGAGCTGCTCCTGGAGCTCCGGGTAGATGATGTACTTCGAGGACGTGGGCGCCGCGAGCAGGCCGGCGTAGGCCAGGCCGATGATGCCGAGGATGAGCGCGGCCTCGTTGCGCATGCGGCGACGCCGCGGGCGCTTGGCCAGCGCCGAGGCGCGGATGCGGCCCACCCGCCACAGGTACAGGCCCAGCAGGGGCACGCCCACGAGCAGCAGCAGGTTGAAGAAGACGTCGACCGGGTTCTCGAAGAAGTTCCGGTCGAAGAGCGAGCGGATCCAGGGGAGGTCGAAGTCGTCCCCGACCTTCCAGTAGAAGGGCCGGTCGGAGCTGATGAGCGGGCTGAAGACCGCGAGCGAGAAGAGGAAGCCCACGAACCAGAGGCTCAGGTAGCTGACGCGGTTCTTCTTGAACTGACCCCAGAAGATGTCGAAGTAGGTGAGGTCCTCGTCGCTGTCGTCGATCGGCAGGTCTTCGTCGGCGATGGCGCGCATCGCCTCGTCGGTGATGACGTCGAGCTCCTGGCTCGTGGCCTCGGGGAGCTCGCCCACCTCGGCCTCGAGGTCGCGCAGCGTGACGTTGGCGAGCGTCGACGACACCGCCAGCACCGAGTCGGTGCTCGACTGCTTGCTCGAAGAGCCCTTGCCCTTCTTGTCCGAGGGGACCTCGCCCTCGTTCTCGTCGTCGTGTTCAGCCACGGCTCAGTCGAACGTGATGCGCGGGTCGACCAGCGCATAGGAGATGTCGGAGATGAGCATGCCCACGAGGGTGAGCGCGCAGGAGATGAGGAGCACCGCCATGACCGCGTTGTAGTCCCGCAGGGTGATGGACTCGAACATGTAGCTGCCCATGCCCGGGATCCCGAAGACGACCTCCACCACCACCGAGCCGCCGAAGAGGGCCGGCAGCAGGGTCGCGAGCAGGGTCAGGATGGGGATCATGCCGTTGCGGGCGGCGTGCTTGACGATGACGATGAACTCGGGGAGCCCCTTCGCACGCGCAGTGCGGATGTAGTCGGCCCGGATGACATCGAGCAGGCCGGTGCGGGCGTAGCGGCTCAGCACCGCCAGGGACGCGTAGCTGAGGCACAGGATCGGCAACGCCACGTGCCACACCACGTCCTTGAGGTACTCGATGGTCGTCATGCCCGACACATCCAGGCTCTGGAAGCCCGAGGTCGGAAAGGCTTGGAAGGGCGTGCCGCGGCTCAGCAGGTTCAGCAGGAAGACGCCGACGAAGAAGCTGGGCAGCGAGTACAGCATGAAGAGGACCACGGTCACGACGCGATCCATGAAGGTGTTGCGGCGGACGGCGGACCAGATGCCGAGGGGCACCGAGATGAAGTACACGAGCACGATGGCGCTGAGGCTCAGCGTGATCGAGTAGCGCAGCTTGTGGATGATCTTGGGGATGACTGGCCGCTTGTCGACGTGGCTGATCCCGAAGTCGAGGCGAACCAGGTTCCCCCAGTACTTCGCGAAGCGGGTGTCCCCGAAGAAGATCCCGAACTTGTCGCCGGTCGTGTAGTCCCAGCGGTCCTGGTTCTCCTCGAACCAGCTGCTCCAGGCCGCGACCACCTCGCCCTCGCGCTCCGGCGAGTCCGCGGGCGTGAAGGTCCAGGCGACGACGCGCCCGTTCTCGCGGGCGATCTCCTTGTTGTGGATGCGCTCGTCGTCCGTCAGCCGGCGACCGCTGATCGTCTTGACCACGCGCTGGGCGTTGACTGCGAGGCGCTGGGCCGCGAAGGCGCGCAGGCTCCGGTCTGCGTCGTTGCGGAGCACGTCCATCAGGCCGGGCACTGCGTACTGGCCCCAGTCCTCGATGTTGTCCTCGGCCCGTCCGCGGCGGGCCGGCTTGATCTCGCCCAGGGGCGTCATCAGGTCCACGAGGGTCGCCCGGATCCGCTTCTGGTCCAGCGTGAAGCGGGTGTTGAGCAGGATGGGCTTGTCGAGGTTGAACTGCTCCTTGAAGATTCGGTAGCTTTCCCGAGTCTGACTGGAGAGTTGCGTGCTCTGACCGCCGCCGCCGCCGTCACCCGAGCTGAGCGCGACCTCGGCCGGGTTGCCCGGCGCGAAGTTCAACACCACGAACACGATCAGGCTCACGGCGAAGAACGTCGGGATCATCAGCAGAACTCGCTTGATGATGTAGAGCAGCACCGGCTTCGTCCTCCCTCAGAGTCTCAGGGGGTCGTCCAGTGCCAGCCCCAGTGGGAGCGGTACGGACGGTGCGTCTGGAACCAGACGTTGCCCAGATCCTTCTGCCAGTAGGCGGGACGCTTGCGCGTGAAGAAGAAGGTGTAGGGCTGCTCTTCGTAGACGAGGCGATGGAACCGCTTCGCGAGCTGCTTGCGCTTGCCGAAATCGAAGGTCGTGTTCATCTCTTCGATGATCGAATCGGCCTCGGCGTTCCGGAAGCCCACGTGGTTCGAGGAGCGCGGCAGGTCGGCCTGGGCGCTGTTCCAGATCTGGTTGAAGTCGACGTCGGGGGGCGAGACCCAGGCGAGCGTCACCGCGTCGAACTCCCGGTCGTAGACCTCCTTGAGCAGCGAGCTGAACTCCAGGGGCTTGACCGTCATCTTCACACCGATGCGAGCCAGGTCCTCCTTGAAGACGTTGCCCACGGTCGTGTACTCGTCGGAGTTGCCGTAGACGACCAGGCTGAACTCGAACTCGGTGCGCTGGCCGTCGATCTCCTTGTCGACGATCCCGTCGTCGTTGGTGTCGGCCCAGCCGGCGTCGGTCAGCAGCGCGCGCGCCTTGTCGAGGTCGTAGGTGTAGCCCGGCAGGCTCTTGTCGTAGTAGTCCGAGAAGCTGGCCATGGGGCCGGTGCTCCGCTCTCCCAGGCCCATGAACACGTCGTCGAGCAGCAGGTCTGCGTTGAAGGCGTGGGACATCGCCTGCCGCACCTTCTTGTCCTGGAACATCGGCTTTCGCATGTTCCAGCCGATGTAGAAGTAGGTCTGCTCCCAGTACTCGCCGGCGGTCAGCGTGCCGTCCTTGAAGGGGGAGTCGTCCTCGCCCTCCAGGATCTCGGTGCGGTACTGACCGGGCTGCAGGTAGGCCATGGACAGCTCGCCCGTGCGCAGCTTGCGCGGCGGCTGGTTCTGGTCCTTGAGGATCAGGTAGACGACCTTGTCGAAGGCGTTGTCACCCAGGGGCCAGTCCGGGTTGCGCTCGAGGGTGATCGCGATGCCCGGCTCGAACTTCGACAGCCGGTAGGGGCCGTAGCCCATAGGCATCGGGTTGTGCCAGTGGTCCTGGAACTTCTGGCCCAGGATCTCGTCGTCGTAGCGCTCGCCGTCCTCGTCGAAGGCGTAGAGGAACTCGGGCACCGGCGCCAGCGAGGGCAGGGCGACGGAGCGCTGGCTGTAGACCTTGCGCTTGAACTTGATCTCGAAGGTGAAGTCGTCGACCGCCCGGTAGGACTCCATCTCCTCGAAGTAGGAGCGGAGCGGAGCGGCGCCGGTCACCTGCGGGTTCATGAGCATGTCGAGCATGAACTCGATGTCGTGCGCGGTGACCTTGTGCTCGCCCTTGAGCCAGTCGAAGCGGCCGGTGCTCCAGTCGACGTGCGGCTCCTGCCAGGTCACGTCCTCGCGCAGCTTGAACGTGTAGGTGAGGCCGTCGTCGGGGCTGACCATCGAGTAGGCCACCGAGGGGCCCCAGGTCGTGGGCTCCTTCTTGTGGCGCAGGATGAGCGGCGGGGCCACGTACCACTGCACCTCCGTGACGGGGTTGCTGTTCTCCGTCAGGAAGTTGAAGCCCTTCGGGTCGCTGCCCTGGTGCAGGTACAGCGTGCCGCCCTGCTCAGCCTCGGCGGGCAGCCAGTCGATGCGGTCCCGCTTGAGGATGTTGGTGGGATCCTGCAGGGCGTTCGTGACGTAGCCCGGCTCGGGCGCCCCGAAGATGCCGCCGGTGGGGCCCGTGGCGTTGGAGCCGCTCGACGACGTGAACGCCCCCGAGTGGAGGCTCTTTTCGAGTTCGTCGACGCGCTCCTCCAGATCCAGCTGAGCCCGCTCGACGCGGTCGCCCTGCCAGACGGAGACGATGGTGACGACCAAGAGGACCAGCAGGATGCCGATGGCGGCCAAGCTGGTAAGGAAGCTTCGCTGCATGCTCTCCTCGTGGAGCGGCGAAGCCCCGGGCGGGGGGTGGGGCTCGGGGGTTCGGGATGGACCCGGATCCCGGCGCGCACAATGATTCTCGCCGGTTCGGGCCCGAAACCTAGTGCAAGCCTGGGGGCGCAGTCAAGGCGACGGGGCAGCGGGCCTAGGCGACGGGGTCCAGGTAGAACGTCGTGCGGATCTGCCGGGCCACCGCGTGCCACGGACGGCTCGCGTTCAGGGCCGCCGCGCGCCGCTCGGCAAGGTCCCCCGAGCCGACGATCTCCAGCGCTCGATCGAGCGCGTCGCCCAGGTCGCCGTCCAGGGGGATCTGCGCGGCCTCGGGGACCTCGTCCGTCGCGACGCCGGGCGCCGCCAGGAGCAGGGCGCCGTATCGAAGCGCCGCGCGGAAGCCGAGCTCGCCTGCCGCTTCGGCCCCGGGCAGGCAGTACAGGTCGAGGCCCGCGAGCACCTGCCGGAGCAGGGTGTCGTCGTCACTCAGCTGAACGTGCACCCGCTCGTCCCGGGCGGCCAGCTCGGTCCAGGCCTCCGCGATCTCGGGATCGCCCCTCCCGACGATGGCGACGCGCACGCGCGAGTCGGTCCGGGCTGCGATCGCGTCCGCCAGCTGATCGAGGCCCCGCTCGGGCACCAGGGGGCCGGCGTAGCCGACGATGAGCTCGGCCTCGTCCCAGCCGGCGAGGGCCAGCAGCTCGTCGCGGCAGGCGTCCCGGCCGGAGAGGTCCCGCGCGTCGAAGGAGGAGGCGAGCGCCGGGTCCGTGGCCGGGTCCCAGCGCTCCAGCTCGATGCCGCCCGGCACGGTCCCGAGGCGCGTGTCGTCGGCGTCAAAGGCGAAGGGGTGGCCCTCGGGGCCGCCGTCCCGGAGCAAGGCGGCGTGGGCCTCGGCGACGCAGTGGACCCGGTGTGCCAGGTCGAGGCCCGCGCGCAGGCAGGAGAAGCCGCCCTGGTAGGCGAAGGGGCCATCGGGCTGGCCCTCGGACCACGGGAGCCCGGCGAGCGGGGTCTCTTCGGGGAGATGCAACCCGAGCCGGTAGGGGTCGTGCACCGTCAGCACCGAGCGCGCGTGCTGGAGCGGCGTCGGCTGGAAGCGGCGGCGCAGCAGGGCGGTCGCGAGCGCGCCGTGGTGGTCGTGGCCGTGGATGACCTGCCAGCGTCCGCCGGCGTTCAGCGCGTAGTAGAGCGCCGCGTGGCAGAGCACCGAGCTGCGCAACAGGCTGTCGGCGTGGTCCTCGCCCGTGTCGCCGTGCACGTAGATGCCTGCGCGCTCGAACAGCTCGCACTGCACCAGCACGACCTCGAAGCCGTCGGGGTGCTGGAGCCGCCGCAGCTCGAAGGGGACCTCCTGCTCGCCGAGCACGACCGTGGCGCGGCTGCCCACCACCTGCTGCTGGCCGGCCAGGGGCCAGTGTCCGTCGCCGTGGCGAGGCACGACGACCGTGACCTTGTCGCCTGCGTCGGCCTGGGCGGCCGCGAGCCCTCGAACGAAGGTGGCGACGTCGCCCACCACGGCCCAGGGCGCCAGCTCCATCGCGATGTGGAGCACCCGGAGCGGCGTGGTCGGGAAGCGCGGCCGGGCCGAGCGGGGAATGGCGGTCTGGTTCACGCAGCGGAGGCTAGCAAACCCGGCCGGCGCTGCGCCTCAGAGCTCGAGGCGAAAGGCCCTCACCTCACCGATGTCCTCCGCACCCACCAGGAGCATGAGCAAGCGGTCGACGCCGAGCGCGTTGCCCGCGCAGTCGGGCAGGGAGCCCACGGCGGCCAGGAAGGCCTCGTCGACCGGCTGGGCGATCTTGCCGAGCGCCACGCGGCGGCGGTTCTCCAGCTCGACGCGCCGCCGCTGCTCGGGGCCGTCGTTCAGCTCGTGGTAGCCGTTGCACAGCTCGATGCCGCAGGCGTACAGCTCGAAGCGGGCCGCCACCTCGCGTCCCTCCGCGCCGGTCCGCAGCCGGGCCAGGGCCGCGCGATCGGCGGGCCACTCGGTCAGGAACTCCGGAACGTCCAGGCCAAGCTGGGGCTGGACCACCAGCGCCAGGACCAGATCCAGCAGCTCCTCGCGGTTGCAGCCACCCGGCGGCTTGTGGCCCCCGGCGCGCAGGAGGCGGCCCAGGCGCCCGGCATCTTCGGTGTCGGGATCGACGCCGGCGAGCTGGAGGAAGGCGTCGCGGACCGTCCGCCGCCGGAAGGGCAGGGCCGGGTTGCAGGTGTGGGCGCCGTGGCGAAGGGGGG
>JAJDAI010000117.1 GCA_029261955.1 Deltaproteobacteria bacterium
ACGCAGGAGTACACGCTCACCCTCTCGGGCATGACCGCCGACGCCGACATCATCGTGCTGGGCGGCTGCGACCCCACCAACTGCATCGACACGTCGATCAGCGGCTCCTCCAGCTTCGACCAGCTGATCGTCACCCTGACCGAGGCCACCGAGTACCTGATCGTGATCGACGGCTACAACGGCAACGAGACCGACTACAGCCTCGACATCCAGTGCGGCTGCTTCGACTACGACCTCGACGGCATCTGCGACCAGGACGACGAGTGCATCGGCACCGACTCCACGGGCGACGCCGACCTGGACTTCGTCTGCGCGGACGAGGACTGCGACGACAACAACCCCAACTCCTGGCCCGGCGCCCCGGAGCTCTGCGACGGCCTCGACAACGACTGCGACGGCGCCCCCGCCGCCGACGAGGACGTCGACAACGACGGCGATGGCTTCGACGAGTGCAACGACGGCGACTGCGACGACGACGACCCCACGACCTTCCCTGGGGCGCCCGAACTCTGCGACGGGATCGACAACGACTGCGACGGGTCGCCCGAAGTCAGCTGCGCCTACTGGGCCGTGGAGATCGCCTCGAACGGCATCGTGCTCTACGACCGAAGCACCCACACCGAAGTGCAGAGCGGGACGGTGACCTTCACCGGCCACCCCTCGCTCAACGGCATGAACAGCATCACCAGGCACCCGATCACGGGCGAGTACTACCTGGTGATCGAGGACGCCCTCACCACCGCCCGCCACCTGGCGATCCTGGACCCGGGCACCCTGGTCGCCACCGACATCGGGGACCTGGGCAACGCCGTCGCGTCCATCGCGTTCGACGACGCGGGCCTGCTCTACGCCGTCTCCGGCGACGGCGGCCTGCCCGCCGAGCACCTCTTCCAGGTGGACCCCAACACCGCCGCCATGACCCCGCTGCTGAGCCTGGGCAACGGCGACGACGGCGAGACGCTGAGCTTCAACCCCAACGACGGCCTGCTCTACCACTTCTCCGGGAACGGCCTGGGGATCATGGAGTCCATCGACCCGGTCACGCTGGCGGTCACGCCCATCGCGCACGACGCGAGCCAGCACACCGAGATGCGCGGCTCGGCCTGGGACTCGAGCACGGGCGATCTCCTGATGCTGGACAACCAGGGCCGCCTCTTCGTCATCGATCCCGCCGACGGCACGATCACGGCCGAGGGGACCATCCCGACGGGCACCCGGGGCATCGTCGTCGTCGGCCTCTGACAGCTGTGAGTCAGGGATCCGTCAAGCGCTTGCAAGGCTTTCGCGGCCTGCGGGATCCCGTCTGGACGGCCCGAATTCGGTTGGTATGGTGCAGCCCCCATGAATAGGCCAGAGGTCTCCATGCACCGATTCGTACCCGTCTTGCTCGCCTCCTTGATGCTCCTTCCGGCCTGCGGCGGGGGACGACTCGGAGGTGGCGGCGGAGGGGACGACGACGACCAGGCGGGCTCGGGCCTGGTCTCCGGCCTCGACATCGTGCGCATCACGATCAACCAGGGCGTCGAGGTCGATCTCATCGACGGCGAGACCGAGGTCAGCCACAACGCCCCGGTCGTGGCTGGTCGGCCGGGCATCATCCGCATCTACGTCGAGCCGCAGGACTCCTGGGACCCGCGCGAGGTCATCGCCACCCTCACCCTGGACGACGACACCGAGATCAGCGTGTCCAAGTCGGTGAGCTCCAACGCGTCCAGCGAAGGGCAGCTCAACTCGACCATCAACATCGAGTTCGACGGCGAGACCCTCACACCGGACCTGGGCTTCGCGGTGCGGCTGGAGGAGGCGGAGCCCGGCAGCTACGAGGGCAACGACGACGCGGCGCGCTTCCCGCGTGCAGACGACGAGTTCGCCGATCTGGACGTGCGCACCGGCGGCATCATCGACCTGCGGATCATCCCCATCCGCTACAACGCCGACAACTCCGGCCGCATGCCCGCCACGGGCGACTCTGCAGTCCAGCGCATCGTCGACGGGATGATGGCGATGTACCCGGCGACCGAGGTGCGGGTCACCATCGACAACGCCTACGACTACCCCTGGGCCGTCAACCCCAACGGCTCCGGCTGGGGCGAGCTGCTCCAGGAGATCTACGGCGTGCGCGCGCAGCGCAACCACCCCGGCAACAGCTACACCTACGGCCTCTTCGCGCCGGCCAACGACCGCTGGGAGTACTGCGGCGGCGGCTGCGTGGCCGGCCTGTCCGTCAACGTCGAAAACGCCAGCTGGGACGACAGCCGCGTCAGCATCGGCCTGGGCTTCGAAGACGAGTCGACCTGGGAGACGATGGCCCACGAGATCGGCCACGCGCACGGCCGCAGCCACGCTCCCTGCACCCAGTTCGGCAACATCCAGAATGTGGACCCGAGCTTCCCGCACAGCGGCGGCGGCATCGGCGTGACCGGCTACGACGTCCTCGACGGTTCCCTGAAGAGCTCGACGCAGTACTACGACATCATGGGCTACTGCGATCCCAACTGGGTCAGCGACTACACCTTCGAGGCCTTCTTCAACCGCATCCGCACCATCGGCCCCTCGGCCCAGCTGGACGGCGTGCAGGCACAGGACTGGATGACCGTGCTGGTCGACGGCGACGGGCTCCACTCCCCGCGGCTCGTCACCGACGCGATGCCGGTGCCGGGCGCCGACGCGACGGCGCGCATGCTCGACGCGGATGGCTTGGAGCTGGATGAGCTGGACGCGCGCTACCTGCCCTTCGACCACGTGCCCGGCGGCATGCTGGTCTTCCCCGCACCGGCAGAGGGCGTGAGCGTCATCGACGTGCCCGGCTACGGCAGCCTGCAGCTCTGAGCGGTCCGCGAAGCCCGGGCTATCCTGGGCCCTTCGTGACCGACCCGAAGCCTCCCGAGTCCCCAACCCCCTCCTCCGTCGAGCCATCCGACGAGGGCGGCAGTGCGTGGACCGAGCCCCAGCGCAAGCAGGACGGCGGACGCCTCGGCGCGCCCAGCGGCGTCGGCGGGCGCCTGGCGAAGGGCCTGCTCCGGGGGGTCGCGAA
>JAJDAI010001161.1 GCA_029261955.1 Deltaproteobacteria bacterium
GCCGCCATCAGCCTCACCGAGGGCGTGTTCTACGTGCTGGGGGCGATGTAGCCGGTCTCTAGAACCTGGCCCCCGTCGTCGCCCAGCGTCCGCGACGCCACTCGATCGAGCCCCAGATCGCCTTGATCATGAAGCTCAGCGGGAAGGCGACCCAGATGCCCAGCGGGCCGAGGCCGAGCGGGAAGCCGAACAGCCAGGACAGCGGGATCTGGATCGTCGTCGCGACCAGGTTGATGCGCAGGCTGGTCCTGGTGTGGCCCGAGCCCTGGAGCATGCCCACAAACGCGATCCAGATGCCCACGATCGGCATGCCGTAGCCGAGCACCTTCATCCAGGTGACGGTGTACTCGGTGATGGGCTCGCCGGGCTGGATGCCGAACAGCGCCGTGATGGGGTAGGCGCCGGCGAGGATCAGGATCCCGAGCCCGGTCATGATGAGGACGCAGAGCTTCAGCGACGAGCGGACGACGGCGTTGGCGCGCTCGACGTTGTTCGCCCCCAGCGCCTGACCGACCATGGCCGCGGTGGCCTGCGAGACGCTCATGCCGGGCACAAAGGCGAGGGCCTGGACGCGCAGGCCGACCCCGTGCCCCGCGACGGCCGCCGGCGAGATCCGCCCGAGCATGCCGATGATGGACAGGAACGCGGCGTTGAGGATCACCATGTCCATCGCGGCGGGCAGCCCGATGCGGATGAGCTCCTTCGCGAGCGGCCGGTCGAACGGCGTGGGCTTCAGCCGCACCGTGATGCCCTCCTGCACGCCCGCGCGCAGCACGAAGACGTAGACGACGACGCCGATCCCAAAGGAGGTCACGGTGCCCAGCGCGGCGCCCCTCACCCCGAG
This sequence comes from Deltaproteobacteria bacterium, assembly GCA_029261955.1. Taxonomy (GTDB): domain Bacteria; phylum Myxococcota_A; class UBA796; order UBA9615; family UBA9615; genus CALCXL01. Next base: position 845 of record JAJDAI010001161.1, read on the forward strand.
CGCGGGCAGCCCGTAGTTGCCCAGGATCAGCCCGTAGTTGAAGGCGAAGTTGAGGAGGTTCGTGAGCAGCGAGATCCAGAACGGCAGCTTCGTGTTGCCCACCCCGCGCAGCACGCCCGCGAAGAGCAGCAGCAGGTAGTAGAAGACCGTGCCGGTCAGCAGCGGCCGCAGGTACAGCAGGGCCTGCCGGAGTTCTTCCCCCTGCGCGCCCATGGCCCGCAAGACCAGCGGCGCGATGCCGTTGCCCGCGGTCGCCACGAAGAAGGCCACGAGGATCGTCAGCTGGGTGCTCTGCCGGAGCACGTGCTCCACCCGGTCGTTCTGCCGCGCGCCGTAGGCCCGCGCGACGAGCGCGATCGTGCCGACCGTCAGCCCCATCTGGGCGACCATGAGCAGGAAGGTCACCTGGGTCGCGAAGCCCAGGCCCGCCAGCGCGACGTCCGCCTCGGGCAGCCGGCCGCACATCGCCGTGTCCACCGCCAGCGCCAGCACGGTCATCACGTTCAGCCCGATGATGGGCGCCGCGAGGTCGAACAGTTGGCGGGTGATGGAGCGATCTGCCATGGGGCGTGAGGTTGTGCCACCGATCCCGCGACAGCGCCACCGCCAGATCGGCGGATCCTAAAGGCTTTTCAACGCCCGGACGGATCGCTAGGGTCCGCGCTTCGTTGAGGGACTGACAGGGGAATCAAGATGAATCGATCGATCGCGTTTGCCGGCCTGGTGGCCCTTCTCTTTGCTGGTTGCGGCCGCACCGGCGGTGGCGGCGGCGGCACCCCCGAGGCTGACCGGGACCTGCCCCACAACAACACGAACCTCAACGAGAACGAGTCCGTGACCATGGGCGGCTCGGGATCCGGTCCATACGAGGGAACGAACGCCCCGGGGGAGCCCCTGGGCTACTCGGGCGGCGACGAGTTCGAGCCTGGGGAGCTGCACGTCGTCAACGACAGCGGCATGGACATCGCGGAGCTCTACATCACCGAGTGCGACAGCGACGACTGGGGTCCCAACGAGCTCGGCTCCTGGGCCCTGGAAGATGGCTGGTTCTTCGCCCTGATCGGGCTGCCCGCCGGCTGCTACGACATCGTCGCCTTCGACGCCAGCCTCGACGTCGGCTGGCTCTACACCGGCGCCAACATCACCGAGGAGAACCCCTGGTTCACCCTCTTCCTGCTCGCGCCCCCGCAGGGTGACGACGACGACGTGGTCGACGACGACGACGACACGAACTCGGACGACGACGACGACGTGGTCGCGGACGACGACGACGACGACGCGACGACCGGGGACGACGACGACTTCGAGTGGGGCACCCTCGAGGTCTGGAACAAGTCGTCCTACGCCTTCGTCTTCGTCGAGGCGATCAACGTCGACACCGAGGAGAGCGTGCTCTTCTGCGAGGAGCTCTACCCCGGCGAGAGCTGCGGCGACGATGTGCCCAGCGGGACCTACTTCCTCTTCGGCGACGACTGGGAGGGCTGCTGGATTGACTCCGACTGGATCACGGTCGGCGCTGGCGAGGACGTGGACTACTACCTCGGCAACGGCGACGTGCAGTGCGACGACTGAACACAACCCCCCGGGAGCTCCCCATGCGCAACACCCTCCTCGCCCTCCTCCTGCTGCTTCCGACCCTGGCCTTCGCGGCCCCGAAGGAGTTCGCCGGCACCTGGCAGATCCTGCTCTCGGCCGAGGACACGGCGCAGATCGAGGCCCTGAAGAAGCAGGCCGAGGTCAAGGGCGACAGCGGGGACGACATGGCGAAGGCCATGCTCAAGGCCGTGCTGATGGCGGCGGAGACGCAGATCGTCATCGACGAGGACACCTTCACCGTGAAGATGGGCGACATCACCGAGGTCGCGAAGTACACCTCGACCGGTGAGAAGGGGGCCTGGACCCTCGTGACCACCAACTCCGACAGCGAGCAGGCCACCTTCAAGGTGAGCCTCGCCGACAACAAGCTCACGCTCGACGACGGCAAGAAGCCCCAGAGCTTCCGCAAGATCCAGTGAGCCTCGTGCCCGCCCCGGCGGGGGCAGCCTTGCCTGCCCCCGTCGAGGCGGGCGCGCTCGCTCGCCGCATCGGCTGCTCCGCCGAAGCGGTCGAGCTCGCCCGCTCCAGCGAGCTCGTCGACCTGCACATCGACACCATGATCCCGCCGCGCCTGTGGGGCTACGACCCGCTGGAGCGGCACGACAGCGCCTGGTTCGGGCGCTGGTGGTTCGGCCACACAGACCTGCCGCGCATGATCGACGGCGGCTTGAGCGGGGCGATGTGGTCGCTGACCACCAACCCCTTTCGGCGCGCGGATCGGCGCTGGCGGGTCTTCCAGCGCAACCTGCAGGCCCTGCGGGACCTCGTCGCGCGCAGCAGCGGGGCCCTGGCCATCGCCCGGGACTTCGCCGAGTACCAGCGGGTGCGGGCGACCGGCGCGCACGCCGTGTTGGTGTCGATCCAGGGCGGCAACGCGGTGGAGGCCGCGCCCGAGGGCCTGGGGAGCATCCCCGACGACCTCGTGGTGCGGGCGACGATCGTGCACCTGACGACGTCCAGCTTCGGTGAGACGTCCTGCCCCTTCCGGCTGCTGCACCCGACGCGCGGGCTGACGAAGCGGGGGGCGGCCTTCATCGAGCAGTGCAACGAGCGCAAGGTCTTCGTCGACCTCGCGCACATCAGCGAGCGGGCCTTCTCCGCCGCGGTCGACGTGCACGACAAGACGCAGCCGCTGCTGGCGACCCACACGGGCGTGGACGGGGTGCGCCGCAGCTGGCGCAACCTCTCGGACGCCCAGCTCAAGGTCATCGCGGACACGGGAGGCACGGTGGGCATCATCTTCAGCGAGGTCTTTCTCAAGCGGCGCGGCGGGCCGATCGACGGGTCCATGGTGCTCGAGCACATGGAGCACGTGATCTCGGTGGTCGGCGAGGACCACGTCAGCGTCGGCTCGGACTACGACGGCATGATCCAGCCCCCCATCGACATCGCCGGCGGCGACACCTACCCGCGCATCGTCCAGTACATGCTCGATCGCGGCTGGTCCGTGGACCGCATCCAGAAGGTGCTCGGCCTCAACTTCCTGCGCTGCTTCGAGCAGCTCCGTCCGGGCCAGGCATGAGGGCCCTGTTGGCGCTGGTGCTGCTCTGCGGCTGCGCGACCTGGCCCGAGGTGACGCCGGGGCGCAGCAACCGCGTCGACGGCATCCCCGGGCCCGAGGACGTCGTCTGGGACGTGGCTCACGAGCGCCTGCTCGTCTCGTCCACCGACCGCCGCAAGCACGAGGCGGACGGCCAGATCTACAGCGTCGACCCCGTCACCCTCACCGCGAAGCGCCTGCAGCGCCGCGGCGAGCCCATGGGCATGCCCTTCAACCCGCACGGTCTGTCCTACGTGCAGACCTCGGCCGGGCCGCTGCTCTACGCCATCACCCACAGCGATCCGCTGGGGGAGGGGCCGCACGCCATCCTGGTCTACGTGGTGGAGGCCGAGTACCTGAGCTTCCTGGAGCTGCTCCAGGACCCGCTGCTGACCTCGCCCAACGACCTCGCGGCGCTGCCCGATGGCAGCGTCTACGTCTGCAACGACCAGAGCGCGAACGGCGGCTTCAACGAGGTGGCGCTCGCGCTCAAGAAGGCCACCATCGTGCACTTCCGGCCCCAGCAGGGCTGGCGGGTGGTGGCCGATCAGCTCGCCTACCCCAACGGCATCGTCGTGACGGACGATCGGGTCATCGCGGCCGCGACGCGGGAGCACCGGCTGTACCACTGGGATCGGGACGCCGAGGGCGCGCTGTCGGGCCGCCGGGTGCTCGCCGAGGTGAAGGGGCCGGACAACCTGGAGTGGTACGGCGACCGCATCGTCGTCGCGGGCCACGTCTCGGATCTGGCCTTCCTGCGGCACTTTCGCAAGGGCACGCCTGCGCCGACCTTCGTGCAGGCCGTGGACCTGGAGACGGGCGAGCTGGAGGTCATCTTCGGCGACGACGGATCGCGAATCCCGGGGGGGTCGGTGGCGGTGCCCGTCGACGGCACCTTCTGGATCGGCCAGGTCTTCGACCCCTGGATCCTGGCCTTCCGCCCGCCCGAAGCCGGCTGACGATCGAGCAGGACAGGGCTGGGTGAGTCGGCCTTCGGTCGCGGTGCGGTATCCTGCTTCGGCTGCGACCGGGCGGTTCGTGGCAACTGAGGGGACTCCTAGTGGCTTTCTTCCTTCGATTCGCTGGATTGCTGGGCCTTGTGGTTCTGCTCACCGGGTGTGAAGACCCCAACCTGGGTGACTTCATCCGCTGCGAGGGCTGCGTCGAGCCCTCGGGCGACGACGACGACGAGGAGAGCGTCTGGCCTGCCCTGCTGGGCCTGGACGAAGAGGGTGAGTCGGCTGACGTTCTGTTCGTCGGAGAGTCGGCCGACGACCGCGCCGGGCGCTCCATCGCGGGCTTCAAGGACCTCGACGGGGACTCCCGCGGCGAGATCGTCATCAGCAGCTACAAGAACGACCGCTCGGCCGAGCTGACGGACGACCCGCTCAACGCGGACGGCGGGCGTGTCTACGTCTTCCTGAGCGGCAGCCTGGACCTCGAAGGGGAGGGCACGACCAGCCTCGCGGACGCGGACACCATCATCAGCAGCGAGATCCCCGACGGCCAGTTCGGCCGACGCATGGTGAACGCGGGCGACATCAACGGAGACGGCCTGTCCGACCTCGCCATCGGCCTGCACGGCGCCGGCGGCCAGGAGGCGCTCTACATCTTCAGCGGCGCTCAGCTGGTCGAAGGCGGCGAGCTGTTGCTCGAGGACGCCTTCCTGCGCATCTGGGACGACCAGACCATCGCGAACACCGAGCTGGGCATGGGCTTCGCCGCGCTGGGCAACATCGACGGGGACCAGTACGCGGACCTCGCCATCGGGGGCCCGCGCCTCGACCGCGACGGAGAGACGACCGGCGGCGAGCACGGCCGCGTCTGGATCGTGCCCGGCTCCGAGATCTGGGACGGCGGCGATCTGAGCGTCCAGGCGGTCGCGACCACCACCATCACGGGCGACTTCCCCTCGGAGCGGCTGGGCGAGTTCCTGGACCCCGTCGGGGACGTGGACGGCACCGGCCTGACGGACCTCGTCCTCGGTCTGCCGCTGCGCACCCCGCCCGGAGAGAGCGTGCTCGGGCAGGCCTACCTGTTCCTCGACTCCGCCCTCACCTCGGGCGACGAGCTCAACGCCGACGAGGCGGACACGATCTTCACGGGCACCGTCACCGACGGGCGCTTCGGGCGCTCGGTGGCCTCGGTCGGCGACCTGGACGGCGACGGCTTCGGGGAGTTCCTGATCTCCGCCCCCACGCGGGTCCGCGAGACGCAGGCGAACCCCGGCGCGGGCACGGTCTACCTCTTCCGCGGCAGCGAGTCCCCGCCCTCGATGATGGACGCCGACGACGCCGACCTCGAGATCGTCGGCAGCAACTCCGAGGCCTTCGGCTACGCCATGAGCGGCGGCCTCGACGTCGATCTCGACGGCCTGGGCGACGTCGTCATCACCGCGAACAACCTGGCGAACGTGGTCACGGGCGCCGGCGGCGCCTACCTCTTCACCGGCGCGACGCTGCTCGGCAGCATCGAGGACGGCCTGCTCGGGCCGAGCGCCGCCGCCGCGCACTTCGCGGGGACCCAGGGCAACCAGCAGCTCGGCGAGTCCGTCGCGCTCATCCCCGACGTCAACGGCGACCGCTTCGACGAGATCCTGTTCGGCTCGCAGGGCCTGGACGTCGACGGCGGCGCGGACACGGGGGGCGCCTACCTCGTGCTGTCCCGCTACGAGGGCCCGGGCGAGGGCGAAGAGGAGTAGCGCCTAGCGCAGCCCCGCCGGGTCGAAGGCACCGAAGAGGCGCTCGATCTCGGCCTTCGCCTCGGGCGGGCCGACCACCGCCATCACGAAGCGGTCGTCGAACAGCGCCATGCGCTTGCAGAGGCCCAGGGCCTCCTTGCACTTGAGCTTCGCCTCCCCCGCGTCCTCGCGGAGGTGATCGGCGCTGCTCTCCTCTGCGGTGGCCAGCAGCTCCACGGGCGCGTCTGCGGGGCCCAGGTCCAGCAAGCGGAGCTCGATCACGCCGCCTTCGGCGTCGAGCAGGCGCGAGGCGCTCGTGACCAGGATCCGCATCTTCTCGCGGCGCAGACCCCAGCCCTCGCCCAGCACCGGCAACTCCGAGGCGGGCAGCGCGGCGCGCAGGGCCGGCGCGGGGGTCAAGGACGCCAGCTCGGCGGCCGGCGGCAGCAGGGGCGAGGGGGCGAAGGCGGTGGTCGCGCGGTGATCGAGCAGGGGGAGCAGCGAGCTCGTCGGGATCTGCGCCAGCAGCGGCACGAGCGCCTCGGCGTCGACCGTGTTGCTCCAGGCCTTGATGAGGATGCGAGGTCGGGCGAGCTCGACCGGGGTGTGCAGCGCGACGCCGCCGTGGTCGCGGTCTGGCAGGTTCGCCACCGGGCGGCCGTCGGGCAGGCTGTGGTCCGGAGTTCGCCAGGCGCGCACGAATCGGTTCAGGGCCGTGGGCTGCCAGCCGGTGTCCTGGATCAGGATGACGGCGGTGTCCTCACCCCGCGCGTAGGTGCCGTAGGCGCCCGTCCAGGGGGAGAGCTCGTCTTCCTGGATCCCGACCTTCACGTCCTTGCGCTGCCAGTCACCGAGGGTGATGGGCAGGGCCACCATCAGCTGATCCGCCGGGGTCGCCGCCGCCAGCAGGAAGGGGAAGACCGCCTGCGCCTGATCGGGCAACAGGTTCGGCAGCGCCTGCCCGAAGGGCATGTCCTCCGCGTCCTCCCCCACCTCGTCGAGCGAGCCGGACGCGGGCATGGCGACCGGCGTGGGCTCCGCCTGCGCCTGATCGGGCTCTGGCTCGACCACCGGCTCGGGCGCCGGCGGGGGGGACGAACAGGCGACGAGGAAGGCGAACAGCAGCAGGCGCATGGCGGCAGTGTAGTGAGCCAGAAACGAGCGCCCCGGTGTCAGACACCGGAATGCTCGTTTTCGATTCAGGTCTGGAGGTGTTCGTTGGCCGCGAGGACGGCGAGGCCGTTGGCGACCGAGGTCAGGTGCTCGCCGCCGTGGACCTTGTCGGCGCCGAAGCGATCGACGAAGAGCCGGTGCACGGCCGGGACCTGGGACGATCCGCCGGTGAGGAAGACGCGATCGACGTCGCCGGTCTCGATGCCCACGTCCGTCAGCAGCCCGTCCACGCAGGTCGCGATCTGCCGCAGCTCCTTGTCGATCCAGGACTCGAAGTGGTCGCGGGACAGGAGGTCGTTGAGGAAGACGGGGTCCTCCTCGAACACGAAGGGGGCCTCGTCGGCTCCGCTCAGTCCGATCTTCGTCGCCTCGACCGCGCGGGCCAGGGCGAAGCCGAGGTTGTCCCGCACGATGTGCACGAGGCCCCGCAGCTGGGCCGGGTCCTGCGCCGAGTGGGCCAGCTGCTCCATCGCCCGCAGGGTCTTGGGTGTCGCCAGCATCGACAGGCGGTGCCAGTGCTCCAGCGCGCTGTACCACCAGTCCGGCACCTTCAGGTCCTTGCCGAACATCGTCCGGTAGGTCGTGCCGCGCCCCAGCGCAGGCCCCACGAGGTTGCGGATGATCTTGCCGTCGAAGGAGTCGCCGGCGATGCCCACGCCCGCCGCCCCGAGGATCCGCTCCCGCCCGTCCCGCGCTGTCGGCCCCGCGAACATCAGGCAGAAGTCCGCCGTGCCGCCTCCAAAGTCCCCGACCAGCAGGACCTCGTCGTGGTCGAGCCGCTGCTCGTAGTGCGAGGCGGCGGCGACAGGTTCGAAGGCGAAGCGCACGTCGTCGAAGCCCGCGATGGCGAGCGCCTTGCGCATCCGCTCGACCGCGAAGTCGTCGTCGTCGACGCCCTTCGAGCCGACGTAGCGGACCGGGCGTCCGACCACGACCGGACCGTCGATGCGACCGAAGGTGGCCTCGGCGCCGGCGCGCAGGTCGAGCACGATGCGCGCGATGAGATCCTCGAGCTTCACCTGCCGCCCGTAGATCGTCGTGCCCACCAGGCCGCGGCTGGCGAGGTGGGACTTGATGGACTGCATGAGCCGGCCCTCGCCCATGCGCTCGTGGTAGCGGGCGATGCCGGCGGGGCCGCTGTGGGGCACGACGCGGCCCAGGCTGTCGGTGTCGTCGGGGTCGAAGAACAGCACGGAGCGGAAGGTCTGCGTGGGCCCCGAATCCGAGGGCCAGCGGGCGAGCTCGGTGGTGGAGCCGTCGCTCCTCGCGAGCGCGGAGTTGGTGGTGCCGAAATCGAGTCCAAAGGCGTGGGTCATGGCGGGCTCCGGAACGGCGGGTGGCCGCTCAGGCGATCAAGGGGGGTGTCCCCAAGGCCTGGCGGCAGCGAAAAACGAGGGCGGAGGGTGGGGC
>JAJDAI010001162.1 GCA_029261955.1 Deltaproteobacteria bacterium
ACGGCCTGGGCATCGGCTCCGTCTGCATCTTCGACGACAACTTCACGCTGCGCCGGAAGCGCGTCGTCCAGATCTGCGAGGAGATCCTCCGCCGGAACCTGAAGCTGGACTGGAAGTGCGAAGCGCGCGTCGACGGCATCACGCCGGAGCTCGCCTCGCTGATGGCCGCCGCCGGCTGCCGGACCATCGCGTTCGGGGTCGAGTCCGGGAACCAGCAGAGCCTGGACTTCCTCAAGAAGGACCAGACGGTCGAGAGCGCGGAGGCGGCGCTGCTCGCCTGCCGCGCCGCGGACATCGAGACGGTCGCCTACGTGCTCGTGGGCATCCCCGGCGAGACCCCGGAGACGTCGATGGAGACCCTGGCCCTGGCGCGCCGGGCCGACGTCGACTTCATCCAGTTCTCGACCCTGTCCCCCTTCTTCGGCACGGAGCTGCACGAGCAGGCCGTCTCTGAGGGCTGGTACCGCGAGACGACGGTGCGGAACCCGGCCGACGCCGAGGAGCGCCGCGCGACGCTGCTGCCGCCGGGCTGGAGCGAGGCCGATCTGGGCCGGACGCTGCGGCGCCTCTACGGGGGCTTCTACCTGCGCCCCGGCTACCTGCTGAAGCAGGCGGCGCGGGCTCACCGCCACGGCGTGCTGGTGCCGCGGGCGAAGCTCGGGCTGCACGTGGCCCGCTGGTACGCGGGCAGTCGAACCAGCTAGCCGTCAGGCCCGGACGAGCGAGTCCTTGGGGCCGATGCGGAAGCGCTCGCCCAGGTGCTCGACGAGGTCGTCCTTGCGATCGGTCACGCGCCATCCCTGCTCCACCAGCACGTCGAGGATGCTCTCGCGGATGCGGCCGCTGTCCTCCTCGGGGTGGTTGAGCCGGTCGATGACGGCGCCCCGAGCCTGCTCGCCGCCGATGCGGCGCAGGATCTGGAGCGCCTCGAAGCGCACGTTGGCGTCGAAGTCGTTGAGCGCGAGGACCATCACCTCGGCCATGTCGGGGTGATCGAAGTCCGAGAGCAGCTGGAGCGCGCGGACCTTCTTGACCGGCTTGAAGGACGCGACGCGGCCGAGCTCCACCTTGAGCAGGCGGATCAGCTCCGTGGCGACCTCCTCCTCACTCGAGATGCGCTGCATCACCTGGATGGGCCAGGTGATGTTCGTGGAGCGGTCGTTGTGCTCGCGGATGAAGGGCAGCACCCGGGGGCCCTTCTCAGCCAGGATCTCGCTGAGGTACTGCTTCTCGGCGACGTCCTCGCGCTTCTTGTCCGCCTGCATGTCCCAGCGACGGAACAGCATGCGCAGGGCCTCGTCGGTGTTCAGCTGGGCCAGCGTCTCGATGGCCGCCATGCGCTCCTCGGACTGGTGGTTCCGGCTGACGAGGCGAGAGACCAGCTTGTCGAAGCTGCGCTGGTTTCGGACGTCCTTGTCGAACAGACCGGTGACGAGGTCCTTCAGGGCCATGAGTGCCTCCAGGTGCCCGAACCCTCGCGGCCGGGCGTCGGTATTGTCGACATGAACGACGAGAGCGCAAGACGCAGTTCACGCGCGCGGGGCTGTGTAACATGCCGATGATCTGCGGGACCCAGGTCCGCGAGCGGGTCAGAAACGCTGTGCGCAGAGCCGCCAAACCGTTGCCGTGACGGGGGCTTGCGTGATATCACAGCGCACGGATTCCCGCGTCTCGACCGGGGTCCAGCAGGAGTCGCGAGAATGACATCGACCTCCACGTCGCGCACCTTTGGCCGAATGCTCCTGGCAGGGACGTTCGTGGCCGCAGCGCTCAGCGGCACGCAGTGCGAAGAGGGAAACGGCAACACGCCGACCGATCCCACGCCCCCGACGGCGTCGATCGTCCTCGTCGGCGACAGCGCCTCGGTGGAGCTCGGGGTCGCGGTGCAGCTCGACGGGAGCGGCAGCGCGCTCGGCGAGGAGTCCACGGCGGACGAGCTCAGCTACTTCTGGGAGCTGGACAGCCGGCCCATCGACTCCGCCTTGGTGGACGAGAGCCTGGTGCTGGTCGGTGACGACCCGGCGCTGGTCGAATTCTCGCCCGACGTGCAGGGCCTCTTCGGCATCACGCTGCAGGTCAGCGACGGCGTGCTCGTCTCCGACGCGGCCCACGTGGTCATCCAGGTCGGCGGCGGCAACCACTGCCCCGTGGCCGACGCCGGCGAGGACTGCATGGCCCAGATCGGCGTGCCCGTGACGCTGGACGGCTCCGGCACCCTGGACGAGGACCTCCCGGTCGAAGAGGGCGACGACGACGACTCCGCGGCCGAGCCCAGCGTGCTGGGCCTCGACTACACCTGGCACTTCAGCCTCGTGCCCGCCGAGTCGGACCTGGACGACAGCGACGTCTTCTACCAGGGCACCGAGCACCCCCTCTTCATCCCGGACGTGCCCGGCACCTACATTCTCCAGCTGCGCGCCAGCGACGGGATCTGCGACTCCGAGCCCGACTACGTGACGGTGCAGGCCACCGACGGAAACCTGCCGCCCATCTCCGAGGCGGGCAACTCCATCATCCTGACCCCCTGCTCCCCCTCCGAGATCACGTTGGACGGCACCGCGTCCTACGACCCCGAGGGCCAGCCCCTGAGCTACGCCTGGCACATCACCGGCGTGCCCAACGGCAGCCAGGTCTCCGACGCCTTCGTGGACGGCCGGTTCAGCTCCACCCCGAGCTTCAACGCGGACGTGCCCGGCATCTACACCCTGGAGCTGGTCGTCAGCGACGGGCAGAGCGAGTCCGAGCCGTCCTACGTGGCGGTCCAGGTCGTGCCCAGCCAGCCCAACGGCGCCCCGGTGGCGGTGGCAGGCGAGGACGTGCAGGTCGACGCGACGGCCCTGTGCATCAACGACCCCTACGGCCCGAACAGCTGCAACCCCTGCGGCGCCCGGACCGTGGTGCTCGACGGCTCCGGCTCCTTCGACCCGGACAACGACCGACTCAACTACCAGTGGGACCTGCAGAGCGGCAGCGCCGACCTGCTGGGTGTCGAATCGCAGACGGTGGAGATCTCGCTCCCCGAGGTGCCCGTCAACCCCAGCACCCCGACGACCCTGACCTTCGAAGTGAGCCTCACGGTCTTCGATTGCCAGAACGCAGACGACGACGTCATCACGATCTCGTACACCTGCACGCCGAACCTGTAGAGGACGGACGACGATGCGCGACACCCGGCTCAAGTCCCTGGCCCTGCGACCCCTCCTCGTGGGGGCGGGCCTCCTCATGCTCGCTCCGGCGCTGACCCGCTGCACCGAGCCCACGCCCGGCCCGGCCATCGTGGCGCTCAACAACACGGCGCCCGTCGCCCGCATCGTCGGGGGCGGCCTCGCCTCGATCGGCTCCCCGCTGAGCCTCGACGGGACCACGTCCTACGACCCGGACGGCGACGAGATCACCTTCCACTGGACGGTGGACACGCGCCCCGAGGGCTCCGAGCTCGGTGAGACGCCCTTCTCGGCCAACGGCGACCGCAACGCGGGCATCACGACGGTCGTGCCGGACGTCGAGGGCCTGT
>JAJDAI010001163.1 GCA_029261955.1 Deltaproteobacteria bacterium
GACGCCGCGCCGGTCCAGCTCGTCCTGCGCGATCTTGCCCGCGTCGCTCGCCAGCACCTCCTGGAAGAAGCGGGCCGCGACGTCGTTGGCCCGGTAGAGCATGTCGCGGTGGCTGAACTCGCGCTGCTGCTGGGGGGTGAGCTCCTCTTTCGGGAGCTGCACGCCGGTGGAGTTGGCCAGCTCCTGCACGGCCTCCACGAAGCCCAGGCCCTCGATCTTCATGAGGAAGGCGATGGCGTCGCCGCCCTCCCCGCAGCCGAAGCAGTGGAAGGACTTGCGCGCCGCGTTCACGTGGAAGCTGGGGCTCTTCTCGCTGTGGAAGGGGCACAGCCCGGTCCAGCTGGCGCCGCGCTTCTTCAGCTGCACGTGGCGCTGGACGAGCTCCACCATGGACACCGATTCGGCGACCTCGCGGACCAACTCTCGGGGGAATCTCGGCAAGGCGGGAGTGTATCCCGCGGACCTGCCCCGAGATCGCCGGACTGCAAGTCGCTGGACGATCGGTCGAAGGGGGGCCCAGAACGGCACGAGCCCGCGGCCGAAATCGACCGCGGGCTCGTGGATCAGGTCTTGGTAGGGCTAGCCCTTCCGCATCTTTCGCAGCTTCTTCATCAGACGCTTGCGGGCAGCGAGAGCCTTCTTCTTGCGGCGTACGCTGGGCTTTTCGTAGTACTGGCGGCGGCGGACCTCTTTGAGGACGCCGGCACGCTCCACCTGACGGCGGAAGCGGCGCAGTGCTCGCTCAAAAGGTTCACCTTCGCGAACTCGAACACTCGGCAAGAAAATCACCTCCTTCGTGCGCTGGCAGCGCGGTCCGTGCCCCGGAGGGCCGGACGCCTCGAACCCCGGGGGGTCTGAAGCGGGCGGAAGCTAAGTGATCCCCAGCGAGATCGCAAGAACCGCTACTGGGAAACCCGCGTCACGTTCGCGCCGAGCGCCGAGAGCTTCTCCTCGATGGACTCGTAGCCCCGATCGAGGTGGTAGATCCGGCGGACCTCGGTCGTGCCCCGGGCGGCCAGCCCGGCGATGACCAGGGTCGCGCTCGCGCGCAGGTCCGTGGCCATGACCGAGGCGCCGCTGAGCTCGGGCACCCCGCGGACGAAGGCCGTGTTGCCGCGCGTGCGGATGTCCGCGCCCATGCGCGTGAGCTCGGGCACGTGCATGAAGCGGTTCTCGAAGACCGCCTCGGTGATGGTCGAGCTGCCCGTCGCGCGCGTCATCAGCGCCATGAACTGCGCCTGCATGTCCGTCGGGAAGCCGGGGTAGGGCTGCGTGTCCAGGTCGACCGCGTGCAGCTCGCCGTGGTGCTTGACGCGGAGGCCGTCGCCCTCGCGCCGGACCTCGACGCCGGCGCGGGCCATCTTGGAGATGACCGCGTCCAGGTGCTCCATGCGGGCGCCCATGAGCAGGACGTCGCCGTGGGTCAGCGCGGCGGCGGCCATGTAGGTGCCGGCCTCGATGCGGTCGGCGATGACCGTGTGGTCCATGGGGCCGAGCTTCTCGACGCCCTCGATGGTGATGACCGAGGTGCCGTCGCCCGTGATCTGGGCGCCCATGCTGCGCAGGGCGTCCGCGAGGTCGCCGATCTCGGGCTCCCGGGCGCAGTTCTCAAGGACCACGGTGCCGTCGGCCAGGGCCGCCGCCATCATCGCCTGCTCGGTGCCGCCGACCGTCACCAGGTCGAAGACGAAGCTGCCGCCCGTGAGCCGGCCGCCCTTGGGCGAGCGGGCCTCGATGTAGCCGGCCTTCAGGTCGATGTCGGCGCCCATGGCCTCCAGCGCCCGCAGGTGCTGGTCGATGGGCCGGGTGCCGATGGCGCAGCCGCCGGGCAGGGAGACGCGGGCGCGGCCGAAGCGGGCGAGCAGGGGACCCAGACACAGCACGCTCGCGCGCATGCGGCGGACGAGGTCGTAGGGCGCGTCCACGCTGTGCACCCCGCTGGCGTCGAGGATCGCGGAGCGGTCCTCCTTCGTGCTGACGCTCACGCCCAGCTCGATGAGCAGGACCGTCGTCGTGCGGATGTCCGCGAGGCGCGGCAGGTTGTGGATGCGGCTGGGGCCGTCGTGCAGCAGGGTCGCGAAGAGGATCGGCAGGGCCGCGTTCTTCGCCCCCGAGATGCGCACGGTGCCCCGGAGCGGCGTGCCCCCCTCGATCAGCAGCTTGTCCATTCCAACTCCGCGCGTGGGGCGCACATTCAGACCCCCCGCTTCAGCACGTTCTTCCGCTTCGCATCGCTTCAACCGCTTCGTCAGCACGCCGCGCGCCTCGGTGGGCCCAACTCTTGGTCGAGGGCCTGGGAAAGCGACGCGGCGGCGGAGGGTAACCCCTGCGGGGATCCGGCGAAAGCAGAGGTTTCGCGCGGTTGCTAGCGTGCGCGGCCCATGCCCCAGAACTCACGTTTCGAGCGCCTCTGGCTGCCGGCCATCTTCCTGCTCTCCGGCATCAGCGGGCTGGTCTACCAGGTCGTGTGGATGCGGATGCTCATCCGCGTCTTCGGCATCACCATCTACGCCACCTCGACGGTGGTCGCGACCTTCATGGGCGGCCTGGCCCTGGGCAGCTGGCTCTGCGGTCGCACGATCGCCAGCCGCCGCCCGACGCTGCGGACCTACGCGCTGATCGAGTTCGGCATCGCCGGCTCGGCCATCCTCGCCACGGCGCTGATGAAGGTGCTGCCCGAGCTCTACGCGGGCCTGTACCCCGGCTCCTTGCCCCAGCTGGGTGAGGTCAACGCCGCGGTCGTGCCCATCCGCTTCGCCCTGGCCGCGGCGGGGCTGCTGATCCCCACCGTGCTCATGGGCTCGACCCTGCCCGTCATCGCCCGCTGGATCACCCGCTCCGAGGGCGAGGTCGGCAGCCGCCTGGCCACGTTCTACGGCCTGAACACCCTCGGTGCCGTGCTCGGCGTCGTCTGGGCGGGCTTCTGGGGCATCGCGCTGCTGGGCGAGTACGGCGCCGTCGCGGTGGGCGTGGCGATCAACGTCTTCGTCGGCCTCGTCGCCCTGCTGCACCCCGCCGGCGCGCGCGCGGCCGAGGCCGGGGAAGAGCAGAGCTCGGACGCGGGGTCGCGCTGGAATCGCTACCTGCTGCTGGCGGCCCTGAGCGGCTTCTGCGCCATCGGCTACGAGATCATCTGGACGCGGCTGCTCATCCTGGTCCTGGGAAACAGCGTCTACGCCTTCAGCACGATGCTCGGCACCTACCTGGTGGGCATCGCGCTGGGCAGCCTCGCCGTGCGGCGGCTGGCGGACCGGCTGCCGTCGCCGGCCGTGGCCTTCGGCGTGCTCCAGGTCGCGGTCGCGATCCTCGGCGTCTCCAGCCTGCACGTCTTCCGCTTCCTGGGGGAGCAGACGGCGTCCAACAAGTACCTCTACTCGCCGCTCACCAGCGCGGACGACTTCGGGCGCACGGTCT
>JAJDAI010001164.1 GCA_029261955.1 Deltaproteobacteria bacterium
TCGAGCGCGACTGCTCCATCCAGCGGCGCCACCAGAAGCTGGTGGAGGAGACGCCCTGCCCGGTGCTCAGCCCGGAGACCCGCGCCGAGATGACGCAGGTCGCCACGCGCGCGGCGGCGGCCATCAACTACCGCGGCGCGGGCACGGTCGAGTTCCTCTACGGCGCGGACGGGAGCTTCTACTTCCTGGAGATGAACACGCGCCTCCAGGTGGAGCACCCGATCACCGAGCTGTGCACGGGCATCGACCTGGTGCACGCCCAGCTGCTGACCGCGGCCGGCCGCTCGCTCGACTGGGGGCAGGACGACGTGCACCAGACCGGGCACGCCATCGAGGTCCGGCTCTGCGCCGAGGACCCCGACGCCGGCTTCCGCCCCGCGCCGGGGCGCATCCGCACGCTCCGCCTGCCCACGGGGCCCTGGGTGCGTGTCGATGGCGCCTTCTACCCGGGCTACGACGTGCCGATTCACTACGACCCGATGATGGCGAAGCTCATCGTCTGGGGCCGGGACCGCGCCGCCGCCATCGGCCGCATGAGCCGCGCCCTCGACGAGCTGACGATCACGGGCATCCGCACCAACGCGTCCTTCTACCGGGCCGTGATGAAGCACGAGCCCTTCCAGAAGGGCACCTACGACACCGGCTACGTGGGCCGCTACCACGAGGCCGAGCTCAAGCCCGAGCCTTCGGACCACCAGGTCGCCGTCGCGGCGGCCGCCATCGCCGCGCACCGGGCGCAGATGGCGAAGGCGAGCCGGGCGCAAGGGCCGACGAGCTCGACTGCGGGCTGGACCATGGCAGGCCGCCTCGCGCGGCTGGGGAGGACCTGATGGCCTGGGACGTCACGCTCGATGAGGTCGAGCACAAGGTCGAGGTCGAGCAGCGCGGAGACCACTGGGTCGTCCGCATCGACGGCGAGGTCTTCGAGCTGGATCTGGCGGAGCCGGAGCCGAACGTGCTGCTCTTCCGCCGCGGCGAGGCCACCTGGCAGGCCGACGTCGACCCCACCGCCGATGGCATGGCCGTGACGGTGCGAGGGCATCGCTACGACGTCCAGGTCGTGGACGAGCGCGCGAGGGCCCTCGCGGCGCTCGGCCTCGGCGGCGGCGCGTCCGGGGAGCAGATCATCAGCACCTCGATGCCCGGCAAGGTTGTGGCCATCCTGGTGGAGCAGGGGCAGGCGGTCTCGGCCGGCGACGGCCTCATCGTGGTCGAGGCCAGGAAGATGGAGAACGAGCTCAAGGCCAGCGCGGACGGCGTCGTGACGTCGATCGAGGTCGCGGCGGGCGACGCGGTCGAGGGCGGCGTCACCCTGGTCGTCATCGGCCCCCCGGAGGAGTGAAGTCCCCTGGACAGACGCGGTGGGGTGACTAGCCTTTGTGTGATGCCCCTTCCCCGTGTCCGTGACGTCGAGCAGGTGCGCGAGCTAGGTCAGGACCGCTTCGACCTGCACTACCACACCCGCTGGAGCGACGGCCTCGCCACCGTCCGCGCCGCGATGACGCGCGCGCACGACCTGGGGATCCGCCTCGCGATCACCGACCACAACATCGTGGAAGGCGCGCTCCAGGCCTGGACCCTGGCCGGCGACGAGGCTCCGGACCTGTTGATCCCGGGCATCGAGATCACGACGGCCGAGCGCATCCACCTGCTCATCTACTTCCGCAACGCGCGCGATCTGCACCGCTACTTCGTCAAGAGCGTCGCGCCCTGGCGGCCCCGCGGCGGCACGGCGACCACACCGATCCAGCGGGGGGTCTTCGATCTGCTCGAGGATCTCGACCGCTACGACGCCCTGACCGCGGCCGCGCACCCTTTCGCTTTCGCGAAGAACGGGTGGCTGAACGTGCGCGAGCGCTTCGCCCACATCGCCCCGCGCATCGCGGAGCTGGACGCGGTCGAGGTGCTCAACGGCCAGGAGCTGGATGGCACCAACGACAAGGCGGCGACCTGGGCGCGGAAGCGCCACGTGGGCCTGACTGCCGGATCCGACGGCCACACGCTGGGCGAGATGGGCAACGTGACCCTCGCCTTGCCGCCGCGCGCCGATCTCTTCGCCGCCCTGCGGGAGGGCGCGGGCACGCTCGTGGACCTGCGTCCGCCCGGCAACTGGCGCCAGGTTGTCCGGCAGGGGGCGAAGGCGCCCTACTACTTGAAGAAGCCCGGGCGCTTCCTGTGGCGTTCGACCACGGGCGACGCGGGCGACGGCCCCGAGACCGCCGGCTTCACGATCGACTCCTGGCCCGACGCAGGGTGACGGCGTGACCTGGGAGGTGCTGGCGGTCGGCTTCGAGTTGGTCGCCGTGACCGGCTGTGGCTGGCATGTGCTGCTCAACAAGCGTGGGCCCGCCGCGGTCTTGTGGATCGTGCTGGTCCTCCTGCTCCCCCTGGTCGGCGTGGGCACCTACGTCGCGTTCGGCATCAACCGCCACGGTCGCCGCGCCACCATCAAGGAGCTCCGCAACCGCGACCTGCGCGATGAGCTGCCGCTCCTGCTGCCCAAGAGCGGGCACTTCCGGGAGCTGCCGGCCGAGGCCGCGCCGCTCTCGTCCCAGCTCGATCCCTTCGCGACGACGCTGGCGAACCTGGGCCGCTACCGCTCCGTGGCTGGGAACTCCGTCGAGGCCTTCGTGGGCGGCGACGTCTGGATCCCGCGGGCGCTGGCGGCGATCGAGGGGGCGCAGAGCAGCGTGCTGCTCCAGTCCTACATCGTCGAGGCCGACG
>JAJDAI010001165.1 GCA_029261955.1 Deltaproteobacteria bacterium
TGGTGGGCGACACCACCGAAGTTCTCGCGCGCGAGGCCATCGAGAAGGTGACGGTGGTGAAGACGCTGGATGGCGCGGCGATCGGCACGCCTGGCTTCATGAGCCCGGAGCAGGCGCAGGGGAACCTCCACGAGCTGGACGCGCGCAGCGACGTCTGGAGCCTGGGCGCGATCCTGTACGAGCTGCTGACGCTGCGGCCGGCCTACTCGGCCCCGAACGTGTACGCGTTGATGTTCGCGGCGATGAGCGGGCCGCCCGAGGACCCGCGTGCGCGTGCACCGCAGCGGAACATCCCCGAGGAGATCGCTCGGGTCTGCCTGCGAGCGCTGGCCCGCGAGCAGCAGGAGCGCTTCGCCACGGCCTCGGAGCTGGCCGCGGCGATCGAGGCGTTCCTGGCTGGGAGCAAGCGGCGGGAGGCGGCGCTGCGTCACGTGGCCTCGGCGGCGGCGGCCTGGGCACGGCACGGGGCCCTCGTGGCCGAGCGGGAGCAGCTGCTGGCGAAGGAACTGGTGCTGGACGAGGCTCTGGATCCCTGGGCCACGTTGGTGGAGAAGGCGGAGCTCGTGCAGGTGCGACGACGGCTGGCGGACATCGGCTCCGAGCGGACCGACCGGTTCTCGGACGTGCTCGCGGCCTGCGAGAAGGCGCATTCCCAGGACCCCGGCAACCGAGAGGCGAACGCGTTGCTGGCCCGTGTGCACTACGCCCGCTTCGAGGAAGCAGAGGCCGCCCGCCACGAGCAGGATCGGCGCTTCCACGCGCAGCGGGTGGAGCGCTACGACGACGCGGGCGGCTTCGCGGCGCTGCTGAAGGGGACGGGGGCCCTGACGCTGCGGACCGACCCGCCCGGCGCCGAGGTGGTGTGCGAGCGCTACGACACGAAGGCCCCGTTCGTCTGGCCCCTGGTCGAGCGCCGGGTCCTGGGCAGGACTCCACTCGTGCAGGTGCCCCTGGAGCAGGGCAGCTACCTGCTGACCCTGCGCTCGCCTGGCAAGCGGGACACGCGGTACCCGGTGTTCATCCCGCGGGGTCGGCACTGGGACTCCGGTGAGGCGCCGGTGCCGCTCTACAGCGACGCGGACATCGGCGACGGACTCGTCTACGTGCCCCCCGGACCCTTCGTGTGGGGCGAGGACCCCGAGGCCAACGAATCCCTGCGGCGGACCGGGGCCCAGGTACCGGGCTTCTTCCTGTCGGTGCTCCCGGTGACGATGCGGGGCTACTGCGAGCTCATCAACGCGCTCGCTGCCCGAGACCCCGAAGAGGCCTGGCGTCGGCTCCCGCGTCAGGAGTCGGGGCTCAAGAGCAGCGGCGGGCAGTACTGGGACCGCCCCGCAGCGGGCGCGCCGTACTCGGTGCCGGAGGTCGACCGGGACGGGGACCGCTGGGATCCGGACTGGGCTGTGATGGGGGTGTCCTGGGACGACGCGATGGCCTTCGTCGCGTGGCGTTCGGAGCGAGACGGCGTCGCCTGGCTGCTCCCGACCGAGCAGCAGTGGGAGAAGGCAGCGCGGGGTGCGGACGGCCGCAAGTTCCCCTGGGGAGACGGCTTCGACCCCTCCTTGTGCAAGATGCGCACGAGCAGGCCCGGTCGGCCCCAGCCCGAGGCTGTGGGCGTCTTTCCGACCGACATTTCGCCCTACGGAGTGCGGGACCTCGCGGGCGGCATGCGGGACTGGTGCGGGGACCTGACCTACGGCGGCGCCCCGAAGCACCGCCCGGTTCGGGGCGGTTCGTGGAGCACGAACGCGCGGAACTGCCGGGCCGCCAATCGCCTCGGCTACGAGCCCTGGTACGTCTACTCGAATGGCGGCTTTCGGCTCGCGCGCGCGGCGGCTCCGTCCGGCCCTCGGCACGACGGACCTCCAGAATCCGCGCCTTCCGGGGGGCGGGGCGCCTGACAGGTCGCCGTCCAGATCGGGCCCCGTGTCGCGGCGGAGGCGGTGACCGAGGAGGCACAAGGTTGGGCGGCGGCTGGTAGGGCTCGCTTCGAACGTCGTCTGCGGGTTGTTCCCCCGTGCGACGGCGTTTTGGAGGAGCAAGGGGAGCCAGAGCGTCTTTCTCCTGGCCCCCCTCTGGACCCGGCATCCGCCTGCTGCTGGCCGTCCGGGCTCCTGGCCCGATCGCCGCGGAAGAGCTCCTGCGGGTGCCCTGGTCGGGCCAGCAGGAGGAAGGCGCCCATGATGGGCGCCGTTGGGGACCGACTCGGATTCAGGTGGCATTTCGTCCAACACGTCCCTGATAGACGCTGCGCGAAGCGGCTGGCGTTTAGCAGGTGTTGGGCGCGGTGCCACCCGAGCAGCCAATGGGAGGGGCCTATGACGGCCCCCGGACAACGGGCTTCCCCGCGCCGGAGTGGGCGACGGACCACGAGCTCCGCGTGTCGGCTCCAGGCCCAGCTTCGGCACGAACTCGACCGTCGCTGCCTCGAAACTGCTCTCGTCCTGGCGCCGACCTCTTCCTGTCATCGGTTCTCCCGGACTTGTTTGTCGGCTGGTCCACGAGAACGGGGGGCAAGGTCACCGGACACCTGCGGGGGCGCCCCATCGGCTCAGCCGCTGTTCATCGCCTACGGTCAGTTCGGCACCCCGGCGGACGACAATGTGAACGGCGTCGTCTGTCTGGAGGACGGCGCGACCGCCGACAACTGCGTCGAGTAGCAGCCGACCCGCAGGTGGTCCGTCTCGCACGGCGGAGGGCGAAAGTGCTCGGCTGCTCTACGTACAGATGTCGTCTGTGGCGGGACCGAGGCGCAACGCGAACAGGTTCTCCACGTACGCCTGCAGCACCTCCGCGACCTCCTCCGAGAGGTGCTTGCCGGCCTGGGCTTCCAGGTAGCTCTCGATCTCGGCGAGCTTCTGGAGCGCCGCCCACTCGTTGTCCTTGACGCAGAGCAGGTGATGGGCGTCAGCGGCCTTGCGCTCGAGGCTGTTGGCGACGCCGTGGTGCGTCACCAGCAGCTGCACGGAGTCGATGAACCCGGGGAGCGAGTCGCGGCACCCGTCACCGTCGGCATCGAAGCCCAGGTGCGGGACGGTGGGGCAGGCGTCATCGACGTCGAGGACAGCGTCGTTGTCGTCGTCGATGTCGCAGGCGTCCCCGCGGAGGTCCCCGTCGGCGTTTGCCTGGTCGGGGTTGTACCCGCTCAGACCGGTCTCCTCGTAGAAGGCGGCGGGGCAGTTGTCCACGCCGTCCTCGAAGCCGTCGTCGTCGCTGTCCGGGTCCAGCGGATCAGTGCCGAAGGGCCCCGAGAACAGCTCGGCTGGATCGGGCAACCCGTCATGGTCCGTGTCCCTCGCGCAGGGGTCGGTTCCATAGACGAGCTCCTCGTCGGCGTCGGTCAGCGTGTCTCCATCCGCGTCACCCGACGGCTCCAGGGGGGTCCCGAAGGCGGTGAGGGTCGCGGGGAGCGGCCAGGGGTCGGTGGTGAAGAAGCCCGGAGAGGACTCGACGAAGGCGAATGGCGAGACCTCGAGCCGGAAGGACTGGACGCAGGTCCCCGGTGGGGCCGCCAGCGCGACCTCCGGTGAGCTGTTCCAGACGGTCGTGAGTTCACCAGCCAAGCCCAGCGTGTATGCGAACAATGTGTCCGGAGGCGGGCCGCTGGTCACCGCCGCGGCGACCCCATCGAAGAAGGGATCGTAGTAGGGCCCCGTGCTCCGCGTCAGGTCGAAGACCTGGACCGCGAGCGACGGTTGGAGCACGAACTGGTCGAAGATCACGCGGAAGGGAGAGCCCAGACCGGGGTCGAGATCGTGGAACACCCCGTAGGTGAACACGCCCCCCACCGGCGGGGGAGTCTGCGGGCGCCCAGAGAAGCCGAGCGACAGCTCCGCCGAGTCCAACTCCACCCCCACC
>JAJDAI010001166.1 GCA_029261955.1 Deltaproteobacteria bacterium
GAGGACGCCTTCGTGCTGCCGCCGGGCACGTCGCTCAGCTCGCGCGCTGCGTGGCAGGCGGGGCGGCTCTACATCCAGAGCCTCAGCTCCATCGCCGCGACGCTCGCCCTGGACCCGCAGCCCGGCGAGGCGGTCCTCGACCTGTGCGCCGCGCCGGGCAGCAAGACGAGCCACATCGCCGCGCTGACGCGCAACGAGGGGCGCCTGGTCGCCAACGACGCCAGCAAGTCCCGGAGCTTCAAGCTGCGCGCGGTGATGGAGCGGCTGGGCGCGCAGGCGCAGGTCAGGACGGGCCCCGGCGAACAGCTCGGCCGCCGGCTGCGCGAGCAGTTCGACCGGGTCCTGGTGGACGCGCCCTGCTCCGGCGAGGGCCGCTTCCACGTCGACGATCCGGAGAGCTGGGCCCGCTGGAGCCCCGGCCACGTCAAGCGGCTCGCCTCGAAGCAGAAGATGCTGCTGCACGCGGGCATCGAGGCTGCGCGCCCCGGCGGCGTGATCGTCTACTCCACCTGCACCCTCTCCCCCGAGGAGAACGAGGGCGTGCTCGCGCGGGCCTTGAAGAAGTACCCGGTGGAGCTGGAGGAGCTGCCCCTCAGCCTCGAGGACTTCGGCGGCCTGCAGGGCCTGTGCGAGTGGAAGGGCAAGGCGCTTCCGGAGCAGCTCGACCGCGCACGCCGCCTGCTCCCGGGCCCGCGCTTCGACGGTTTCTTCCTGGCCCGCCTGCGAAAGAGCTGATCAGCGCTCGGTGAGCAGGAAGTCGAGCAGCCCGTCGCCGAAGTTGCTGTTGACCAGCGGGATGTGGGCCCCGCCCTCCATCGTCCAGAGCGCGGTGTCCGAGGCGCAGCCGGCGAAGACCTCGGTGCGGGTCTCGGCGCCGTCGATGCCGTCGATCAGGTCGAGTCGGTCCCCCTCGGTCGAGCCCGTGCAGCCGGCCCGGTCGGCCCAGGTCTGCACCGACACCGGCGCCGAAGGAAAGACCCCGTCGCCCTCGTACTCGATGACGTCGTCCGCGTCGCCGTGCACGTGCAGCACCGCCACCGGGTCCGTCGCTTCGCACATCGAGTCGTCCAGCCAGGTCGCCCCGGCGAGCCCGGCGATGGCGTCGACGACCTCGCTGTGGTCGCAGGCCATGCGGTAGCTCATGAAGTGGCCGTTGCTGTGGCCGGAGAAGGCGACGTTGCTGATGTTGAACTTGCCCAGCGCCTCGTCCACGAGGCCGCGGAGCCAGGCCGAGTCGTCGACGCCGGTGCCCGCCCAGTCGCAGCAGGCGTCCGTCGCGTTCCAGAAGTTGGAGCCGTCGGCGTCCTCGGTGCCGTCGGGCAGCACCAGCAGGAAGCGGCGGTCCTCGACCTGCGAGGCGAAGCGGAACAGGTAGTCCTGCAGCTCGGCGGTGGCGCCGTAGCCGTGCAGCAGGATCACCAGGGGCAGCGCCTCGGTCTGGTCCCAGCCTTCGGGGCCCTGGATCGGGGCGAAGCGGCCCGAGTCGACCCCGAGGGTCTGCGGCCAGAGCACGACCTGCGGCTCCTCGGTGGCGTCGTCGTCGTCGTCGCCGGCCGCAGGGCAGCCGAGCAGAAGCAGGAGAAGGGGGAGGAGTCGCACGAAACGGAACGTAGCCCGAAGCAGGTCCAACTGGTACATCCCGACGCCATGATCGCTTTCGCCAACGTCCACAAGCAGTACGGCAAGCAGATCCTCTTCACGGGGGTCTCGTTCCAGCTCGATCCCGGCCAGAAGGTCGGCCTCGTCGGGCCCAACGGCGCCGGCAAGTCGACGCTCTTCCGCCTGCTGGAAGGCAGCGAGGAGCCCGACAAGGGCAGCGTCGAGCGCCCCCGGCGGCTGAGCATCGGCGTGTTCCGGCAGGACGTCGGCGACTGGCGCGGGCGCACGGTGCTGGAGCAGGTGGTCGCGGACGCGGGCGAGGTCGGCGCCATGGCGAAGGAGCTGGCCGAGCTGGAGCCCCGCCTCTCCGAGCCCGACGCCCCGGACTTCGACCAGGTGCTGGAGCGCTACGGCGACGTGCAGGAGCGCTTCGCCGCGCTCGGCGGCTACGACCTGGAGGCCCGCGCGGCCTCGATCCTGGCCGGCCTGGGCCTGAGCCCGGAGCAGATCGAAGGCGACGTCGGCGCGCTGTCCGGCGGCTGGAAGATGCGCGTCGCGCTGGGCGCGGTCCTGCTGATGCAGCCCGACGTGATGCTGCTGGACGAGCCGACCAACCACCTCGACCTGGAGTCGATCCTCTGGCTCGAGCAGTTCCTGCGGGACACGTCCAAGACCGTGGTGATGACCTGCCACGACCGGGACGTGATGAACCGGGTCGTGGGGCGCATCGTCGAGATCGACGCCGGCAAGATCCGCACCTTCACCGGCGACTACGACTTCTACGAGCAGCAGCGAGGCGAGGCGGCGAAGCGCCACGAGGCCGAGTACAAGTCCCAGCAGGCCCTGCTGGCCAAGGAGGAGCGCTTCATCGAGCGCTTCAAGGGCCAGCCGAGCAAGTCGTCCGCAGTCCAGAGCCGGGCGCGCATGCTGGAGAAAATCGAGCGCGTCGAGGCCCCCAAGAAGGTCATCGAGAAGCGCTTCGCCTTCCCTGCCTGTGACCGCTCCGGCGAGCGCGTCATCGAGGCCATCGGCCTGTGCAAGTCCTACGGCGACAAGCACGTGCACGACCAGCTCGACCTGCTGGTGCAGCGCGGCGAGAAGCTCGCGGTGATGGGGGAGAACGGCTCGGGCAAGAGCACCTTGCTGAACCTGCTGGCGGGGGTCTCGAAGGCGGACTCCGGCCAGGTGAAGATCGGCGCGTCGGTGCAGATGGCCTGGTTCGCCCAGCAGCACGCCGACAACCTGAGCGGCCGCGGCTCCGTGCTCGCCGAGCTGGAGGCCCGCTTCCCGATGTCCGGCCAGGGCACGCTGCGGCAGCTCGCGGGAGCCTTCTCCTTCAGCGGGGACGAGGTCGACAAGCCGGTCTCCGTGCTGTCGGGCGGCGAAAAGACCCGGCTGGCGCTGGCGATGATGCTCTTCGCGCGGCCGAACCTGCTCATCCTCGACGAGCCCACGAACCACCTGGACCTGACGACCAAGCGCGCGCTGCTGGACGCGCTGCTCGGCTTCGAGGGCACCGTGGTCTTCGTGAGCCACGACCGCGCCTTCCTGCGGGCCCTCGCGACGCGGGTGCTGGAGCTCAGCCCCGGCAAGGCCTGGGAGTACCCGGGCAGCTACCCGGAGTACGTAGCGTCGACGGGCCGCGAGGCGCCGGGCATGCGGGTCGCGGGTCGGTAGTTCGGCTCGGCGGACAGCCGCGAGTAGGATTCGCCCATGAGCACACTCCGGGTCATCGCCATCGCCTTCGTCGTCCTCGCCCTGGCGGTGCTGGCGCTGCTCCCCCAGATCCGCCGCACGGCCGTGGTCCTGCTCAGCGACGACTACATCGACGAAGGCAGCGAGCCCATCGCCTCGGAGTTCGTGGGCTCCGACGTCACCGCCTCCAAGATCCTGCTGACCCTGAGCCCCAAGGTCGAGCGGCTCAACCAGCCGACGGAGCTCGCCTTCGTGCCCGGCCAGGACGACCTGCTCGTCGTGCTCCAGAAGGGGGGCAAGGCGCTGTGGGTGGCGGCGGACGGGAGCGAGCGCGGCAGCCTGCTGAGCATCGAGGTCAGGGAGCGCTCGGAGGAGGGTCTGCTCGGCCTCGCCTTCCACCCCAACTTCATCACCAACGGCCGCTTCTTCCTCAACTACACCGCGGGCAAGGGCAAGGCGAAGACGGTGGTGCAGGAGTGGCGGGTGCCGGCCGGGGAGTCGCTGCGCACGGCGAAGGCGGAGGCGCACCACACCCTCTTCGAGCTCGAGCAGCCCTACTCCAACCACAACGGCGGCCAGCTGCTCTTCGGCCCCGACGGCATGCTCTACGTGCCGCTGGGCGACGGCGGCTTCAAGGACGACATCCACGGCCACGGGCAGAACCGGGAGACCCTGCTCGGCTCGATCCTGCGCCTCGACGTGGACTCGGCCGAGCCCTA
>JAJDAI010001167.1 GCA_029261955.1 Deltaproteobacteria bacterium
ACGGCCACGATCCCCAGGAGGCTGCGGGTGAAGGGCCCCTCCGCCTCGCTCTCGCGCACGACCGCGAGGGTGGCCGCGGGTGCGGTCGCCGTCGCGATGCCGCCCAGCAGCAGCGCGACGGTCAGGGGAAGCCCTGCCAACAGAAGCCCCGCGACGACCACGACGGCGGTCACGACCGTCACCGTCAGCGAGACGACGAACACCTCCCGCCCGTGCTCGTGCAGGTTCTTCGCGGTGAACTCCTGACCGAGCAGGAAGCCGATCATGGACAGCGACACGGTGGCGAGGAGCGGGAACCACTCGGAGCGCTGCTCGGAGAGCACATCGAGCCCGACCGGGCCGATGGCGAGGCCCATCAGGAGCAGCAGGGTCACGCTCGGAACATGCGTCCGGCGGCCGAGCACGGCCGCCAGCGGAGCCAGCAGGAGCAAGGCGCCGAAGGTGACGAGCAGGGTGGCGGCCGGGTCCATCGTGGCCCTGAGCCTAGCCCCTCACCCCACCAACAAGCCCGCCGCGAGCTCCTCGGCCTTCGCCGGCCCACACAGCTGGGCCACCAGCTCCAGCGAAAACGCCAGCGCCGTCCCCGGCCCGCGGCTCGTGGTGATGCCGTCGTCGACGACCACCGCCTCGGTGGAGAGCGTCGCGCCCGTCAGCTGGTCCTCGAAGCCGGGGTAGCAGGTGGCGGTCCGGCCCTCGAGCATGCCCGCGGCGCCCAGGACGATGGGCGCCGCGCAGATGGCCGCCACGCCTCGGCCCGCGTCCCGCTGGCGCCGGAGCAGGCCCTGGACGCGGTCGTCGTCCCGCAGGTTCGTGGCTCCGGGCAGGCCGCCGGGCAAGACCACGAGGTCCCAGTCCTCCCAGGCGTCGCTGAAGAGCTGATCGACCTCGACGCGCACGCCGTGAGCGCCGGTGACGCGGCCCTCCTCCTGGCCCAGCAGCCGGACGTCCACGTCCGCGCGCCGGAGCACGTCGATGATGGTGATGGCTTCGATCTCCTCGAAGCCGGGGGCGAGCAGGACGGCGGCGGTGGGCATGGCGCGGAGCGTAGCAGCGGTGGGCGAATCGGCTCGGTCGGCGCTCAGCCCGGGCTCTACGCGTCCAGCAGCTGGCGGATCCGGTGCAGCAGCTCCGCGGGCGCGAAGGGCTTCTGGATGAAGTGCAGGCCGGGCTCCAGCTGCCCGTTGCTCACCACCGCGTGGTCCGCGTAGCCCGACGCGAAGAGCGTGCGCAGCTCGGGGCGCAGCGCACGGGCCAGCCCCGCCAGCTCCTGGCCGCCCATGCTCGGCATGACGACGTCGGTCAGCAGCAGGTGGATCGGGCCCCCGTGCTCGGTGCAGATCCCCAGCGCCTCGGGCCCGTCGCCCGCGCGCAGCACCGTGTAGCCGGCCGAGCTCAGCACGCGGCACAGCAGCTCGCGCAGCATGGGCTCGTCCTCCGCCACCAGCACCGTCTC
Organism: Deltaproteobacteria bacterium; assembly: GCA_029261955.1. Classification (GTDB taxonomy): domain Bacteria; phylum Myxococcota_A; class UBA796; order UBA9615; family UBA9615; genus CALCXL01. Next base: position 1,454 of record JAJDAI010001167.1, read on the forward strand.
GTGGCCGCCAGGCGCGGCGCCCAGGCTGAGTGGGGCAGCGCCGGGCTGGACGTCGCCGCCGCTCCGCGGCAGGTAGACCTTGAAGGTCGTGCCCTGGCCGGGCTCGCTGTAGACCCAGATCGTGCCGCCGCACTGCTTCACGACGCCGTGGACCGTCGCGAGGCCGAGCCCCGTCCCGGTGGGCTTCGTGGTGAAGAAGGGCTCGAAGACGCGCGCGCAGGTCTGCTCGTCCATGCCCTCGCCCGTGTCCGTCACCGCGAGCAGGACGTGGGCCCCCGGCGGCACATCCTTGTGGCTGCGGATGTAGGCCTCGTCGAAGAGCACGTTGGCGGTCTCGATCGTGAGGCGCCCGCCGCCCGGCATGGCGTCCCGCGCGTTGACGACGAGGTTCATGACCACCTGCTCGACCTGGCCCGGGTCTGCCTCCACCGGCCCGAGCTCGGGGTCCAGGCGGGTCTCGACCTCGATCGTCTCGCCGATGATCCGCTGGAGCATGCGGTCCATCTCGCGCACCACGACGTTGAGGTCGATGACCTCGGGGGCGACCGCCTGCCGGCGGCTGAAGGCCAGGAGCTGCCGCGTCAGGTCGGCGGCGCGCGTCGCGGCGGCCTGGATGGACTCGAGCGGCGCGATGAGCTCGCTGCCGGCCTCGATCTGCTCCTCCATCACGTCGGCGTAGCCGATGATGACCCCCAGCAGGTTGTTGAAGTCGTGCGAGATGCCGCTCGCGAGCCGCCCGACCGCCTCCAGGCGCTGCGCTTTCAGGAGCTGGTCTTCGGTCTGCCGCAGGCGCTCCTCGGCCTGCTTGCGCCGGAGGGCCAGCGAGGCCTGGCGGATGAAGGTCTGCACGACCTCGGTGTGCAGGGGCGGCTGCCCGGTGCGGCGCAGCACGGTCGCGTTGGCGAAGAGCTCCCCCTCGCGCGCGAAGCCGATCGAGTAGAAGGCGTCGACGCGCATCGCTCGCTCGATCGCGGTGCAGACGGCGTCGGGGATCTGCCCCAGGGCGAGCTCGCGCAGGCCGCCCTCCACCGCGACCAGCTCCCCCGCCACCAGCTGGCTGTGGGCGTCGGCGGTCAGGGGGAAGCGCATGCCGATCGGGTGGCGTCCCAGCAGCTTGAGCGTCGTGCTGGTCCAGCCCCCCAGGCCCGCGGTCGCGCGGCAGTGCAGCACCGACGCGTTCTCCTCGCAGGAGTTGACCAGCACCATCCCCTCACCCACCAGCGCGCGCAGCTGCTCGGCGATGAACACGTAGATGTCCGCGTCCGCCGGCAGGCCGACGAACTCCAGCGCGGTGCGGGAGAGGATCTCGACCGCCTCGGCCGCGCGGGCGTCGCCGGACGTCGGCCCCGTGGGCGTCATCCTTGGCCCAGGGGGGCCGGATCGCCGATCCGTCTGCACATGCTCCACCTCCCCGTGGATGGCCCCATCATGCCCCGCTCCGCGGTCGCCGTGCAGACGATCGAGCCCCACAAGCCCCCGATCGATCCCATTGACCCAGCGTAGAATCGGAGTAATCTCAGCGTCTCGCGCGACTAGTAACGCACAACGGAGTCACTAATGCCGAACGGCCAGGACCTCAGCGGCGTGGACCGCCTCCTGCTCCGCCGCGATCTGGCCGACGAGCTGCTCGAGGCCGGCCCCACGCCGCACGAAGCGGCGGCGACGGCGTCGGCGATCTGGACCCACCTGGGTCTGCCCGGCGAGCCCCCCAGCGCGTCGGTCCTGGCGGCCGCCATCGTGCTCCAGCAGGTGGCCGAGGCGCTCGTCGCCCGGTTCCGGCTGCGGGCCCCGAGTCTGCTCCGTGACGCCCTCGTGCAGGTCGAGCGCGCGATCGGCGTCGTGCCGGCGACCGAGGGGCTGGCTCGCTTCAGCCAGGCCTGGCGCGCCACCTCCTTCCCGCTGCACACCCAGGACCGCGCGGCCGCGCTGCTGGTGCTCGGCTCGTCCCTCGACAACCCAGCCCTCACCTCGCTGCACGCCTTGCAGCAGGGCCCCGAGCTGAGCCTCAACACCGGCGCCCTGCTGTCCGCCCTGGAGGACGAGCTGTCCGGCCACGGGGGCTCGGGCGACGAGCCGCTGCCCCGCCTGCTGCGCGCCCCCGCCGAGGCTGCTCCCGGGGACCTGCAGGGTCAGCTGAACTGGATCGCGGATCACTGGGCCGAGCTGCTGCCCGAGTCGGTGCTGTCCTCGCTGCTGCGCGCCCAGGACCTGCACGCCGAAGAGTCGACCCCCCGCGGGGGCCCGCCCGGCGAGGCCCCGGTGATCGCCTTCGAGGGCGAAGAAGTCGAGGCCTTCAGCCACGACCGGGACTGGATGCCCCGCCTCGTCCTCATGGCCCGCCAGTCCTTCGTCTGGCTCGACCAGCTGTCCACGACCTACGGGCGGGACATCCGCACCCTCGACCAGATCCCCGACGCCGAGCTCGACGCCCTGGCCGCCTCCGGCTTCACGGGCCTGTGGCTCATCGGGCTCTGGGAGCGCGCACCCGCCAGCCGCGACATCAAGCGCCGCCGCGGCAACCCCGAGGCCGAGGCCTCCGCCTACGCCGTGCGGGACTACGTCATCGCAGCCGAGCTCGGCGGGGAGGCTGCCTACGCCGACCTGCGCGACCGCGCCTCCGCTCGGGGCATCCGCCTGGCGGCGGACATGGTGCCCAACCACGTGGGCCTCGACGCCCGCTGGGTCGCCGAGCACCCCGACTGGTTCGTTCACGTCCCGCAGCCGCCCTTCCCGGGCTACTCCTTCGACGGGCCGAACCTCAGCTCCGACGACCGCATCCAGGTCTTCCTGGAGGACGGCTACTGGAACGAGACGGACGCGGCGGTCGTGTTCAAGCACGTCGACGTCGCCAGCGGCCGGGAGCGCTTCATCTACCACGGCAACGACGGCACCCAGATGCCGTGGAACGACACCGCGCAGCTGGACTACCTCAAGGCCGAGGTGCGCGAGGCGGTCATCCAGCAGATCCTCGCCGTCGCCCGCCGCTTCCCCGTCATCCGCTTCGACGCGGCCATGACCCTGGCGAAGAAGCACGTGCAGCGCCTCTGGTACCCCGCCCCGGGCCACGGCGGCGCGATCCCGTCGCGCGCCGAGAACTCCGTCGACCAGGCCACCTTCGACAAGCTGCTCCCGCGGGAGTTCTGGCGCGAGGTCGTCGAGCGCATCGCCGAGGAGCTGCCCGACACCCTGCTGCTGGCGGAGGCCTTCTGGATGATGGAGGGCTACTTCGTCCGCACCCTGGGCATGCACCGCGTCTACAACAGCGCGTTCATGCACATGCTGCGGGACGAGGACAACGCCAAGTACCGGCAGTCCATCAAGAACGTGCTCGAGTACAGCCCGGCGATCCTCGAGCGCTTCGTCAACTTCATGAACAACCCGGACGAGGAGACCGCCGCCGAGCAGTTCGGCACCGGGGAGAAGTACTTCGGCATCTGCACGCTGTTGGCGACCCTGCCGGGGCTGCCCATGTTCGGCCACGGCCAGCTCCAGGGCTTCACCGAGAAGTACGGCATGGAGTACCGGCGCGCCTACCGCGACGAGGCGGTGAACGAGGGCCTGCTCGACTGGCACAGCCAGGTGATCTTCCCGCTGCTGCGGGACCGGCAGCTCTTCGCCGGGGTGGAGCACTTCGCGCTCTACGACTTCGTGCAGGAGGACGGCTCGGTGGACGAGAACGTCTTCGCCTACAGCAACCGCGGCCCCGAAGGCCGCCGGGTGCTGGTCGTCTACAACAACGCCTACGAGAGCACCGCGGGGCGGCTGAGCAAGTCGAGCGCGATCAACATCGGGGACGTGAAGGAGCCGAGCTTCGAGAGCCGCACCCTGTGCCAGGCCCTCGATCTGAGGCCCGAGCTCTACTACGGCCTGCGCGACCTGCGCACCGGCGGCTGGTTCCTGCGCTCGGGCCTGGAGCTGCTGGACGACGGTCTCTACGCCGAGCTGGACGGCTACGGCTGCCTGGTCTTCGTGGAGTTCGAGGAGCTCGAGGACCCCGAGGGCCGCTGGGCCGCGTTGGCGGAGGAGCTGGGCGGGGCCTCGGTGCCCGACCTCAGAGCAGCTTCTTCACCGCCCGCTTCAGAGCCGGCGAAAGAGCCACGTCGACTTCCACCAGCTTGAGCAGCAGCCCGGCCCAGACCGGGAACAGCTCGGGCTGCCTCATCCGGGCGGCGGCGGTCTCCACGAAGTTGGCCACGGCGTCGCCGAGCACGGCCTCCTTCAGGGCCGCCGCCACGGCCACGGCGACCTCGGCGCGCTGGGTGTGCAGGGTCAGGCGCTCGCTGGCGCTGAGGTCGGAACCGTCGCGGATCACGATGAGGCCCCCCGCCACCGCGGTGCGCGCCCCCTCCAGGCCCATCTTCTTGACGACCCGCTGGACCTCCTCGTTCTTGGCCCGGTCGAGCGTCCGCACGACGTGGCCGCGCAGCACCTCCTGCACGGTCTCGGTCCAGGCTTCCTCGGCCCCCTCGCGGCGCATGCCGACGAGCACCTTCGGCGGGTCCCCGAACTGACCGACGTCGATGGTGGTCGCGTAGAGGCGGTGCTCCGCGGAGACGTGCTTGATGACGTCGCGAACCTGATCCCGCCAATCGTGCGGGAGGTTCTTGATCTCGTAGTCGACGATCAGGTGGTTGGAGCGCTTTCGTCCCATGCTGTCTTCAGCCTAGATCCGTTCGGTGAGGCCGGGCCAGCCGGCTTGCCCGCGCGCTAGGCTCCCCGCCGGCGTCAGGCTCGGCGCGATGGGAGAGACGATGGACAACGACAAGCGCCCTTCGGGCTGCGGCCGGCTCCTGCTGGTCTGGATCGCCTCGGCCCTCGCCGTCGCCTTCACCGCCTGGTTCCTGCCGGGCGTGCACGTGGAGGCGCTCTTCCCGACCACGCTCTGGGTGGCGCTGGCCATCGGCCTGGTCAACGCCTTCGTCCGCCCCCTGCTCATCCTGCTCACCCTGCCCGCGACCATCCTGACCCTGGGCCTGTTCCTGCTCGCGGTGAACGGGCTGATGCTGATGCTCGCCGACAAGATGGTCGACGGCTTCGCGGTGGACGGCTTCCTCTGGGCGGTGCTGGGCTCGATCGTGCTGTCGATCTCGACGGGCGTGCTCCAGCGGCTGCTGGGCGTCAAGGACGACGACTGAGGGCGAGCCCGTCGCCGCGCACCCCCGCGCCTAGTCGCAGGAGCGGTGGCTGAGCATCAGCTCTTCGCAGGCGTCGTCGTCGCCGTCCCGGAGCTCGCAGGTCTCAAGCAGGTAGCGGCAGGAGCTGTGGTTGCCGCCGATGCCGAGGTCGGTCTCGACGACGCCCTGCAGGTCGTCGAAGGGCAGGTCCACGCGCACCTCGACGTGCTCGTAGTAGAGCTGCTCGGTCTGCTCGTCCACACCGGCTGGGGCCTCTTCGGGGTAGCCGGGCACGAGGTCGCGGGGGTTCGTGATCCGCCAGCTGTCCGGCACCAGGGCGGCGTAGCGGGCCGCGAAGTCCCGGTCGCCCACGCGCGGTGAGGCGTAGCTGTAGGCGGTGACCGGCAGGCCGGTGTCCTCGGCCAGGCTCGCGGCGGACATCGTCGCGATGGCGCCGCCCAGGCTGTGGCCCGTCACCGCGATGCGCTCGAAGCCGCCCTGCGCGATCAGCTCGTTCACGTCCTCGAGCACCGGGGGGTGCAGCTCGACGTAGCGCTCGGTGAAGCCGTTGTGCGTGCCGCCGCCGTCCCCGCTGAGCAGCGGGTAGTCGGTCTGCGCGCTCGCCAGGTCCAGCAGCAGCTCCGTGCTCGTCGAGGTGCCGCGGTAGATGACGTAGATGGTGTCGTCGCGGGTGCCCAGCCAGCCCACGGGCACGGTCTCGGCGTCGGACTCCGTGATGTCGTTCCAGTTCTGCTGGGTCGTGTGCAGGGCGTGCAGCGTGAAGCCTTCGGGCGGCACGAAGTCCTCGCCGTCCTCGATGGCTGCGCGCATGTCGTAGCCGCTGAGGGCCAGGCCAGCGAACTCGGTGGCCTCGGCTGCGTCGAAGCCCTCGGGCAGCGGCAGGGCCTCGATGCAGCCCGCGAGCAGCGCGGTGATCAGGAGAAGCGGGGCAGGGTGGGGGTGTTGCACGGGGCGGAGCGTAGCGCGGGGAGGGCGGCTAGAGCACCGAGCGTCTACCCGTTCGGTGCTCTAGGGGCAGGGCAGCGGCTCACCGAGCAGCGCCTCCGCCCCCTGCTTCAGCCCCTCGTAGATCGGCAGCAGCTCCGCCGGCAGCACGTCGATCGCCTCGAAGAGATCCTCATCCTCGAAGGGGTCCTGCTCCAGATCGAAGAGCTCCACCTCGCCGTCGTCGTGACAGATCAGCTTGTCGGTCGCGCTGCGCACCGCGCTGCCCGCCGCGAGCGTGCTGTCCGAGCCCTCCGACGGGCGGGAGCTGACGAGCAGGAGCTCACGCCAGTCGCCCGGCGCCTCCCCGGCCAGCAGCGGCAGCAGGGAGCGCCCGAAGAGCTCGACCTCGGGCGCCTGCTCCGCTCGCGCGGCCTCCACGTCCACGCCGGCGAGCTCCAGGATGGTCGGGAAGAGGTCCGCCACGGTCACCAGCTCGGCGCTGCGGCCCGGCACCACGCCCGGTCCGCTCACGAACAGGGGCACGTGGATGCCGCCCTCGTTGAGCGAGCCCTTGGACCGCCGCTCGTCGAAGACCGCGTCCGCCGCCGAGCGGTCGGTGCCGTTGTCGCCCAGCACGATCACCACGGTCTGCTCCAGCTCGCCGCGCGCTTCGACCTCGGCCAGCAGGCGCCCGAACTCGGTGTCCAGGGCCTGGAGCGCCGCCTTGAACCAGGGCGTGGCCCGCTGCTGGTCGGCGTAGCCCTCGAGCTCGTCCAGGTCGTGCAGCTCGGTCGGCGGCACGTGCCACGGCGTGTGCGGGGCGTTGACTGCCAGCCAGAGCAGCCAGGGCGCGTCGCCGGTCGCATCCAGCCAGGCGAGGGCGTCGTCGACGTTGGCGGTGGTGGCGTAGGTCTCCGTGGGTGCGGACACGCCGTCCACCGAGCGCTCCCACGCGAAGTAGTCGGGAAGCGCCCCGCGCAGCACGCCCGCGAAGTGGTCCCAGCCGGCGCGCCGGGGGTCGTCGTCGCCGGTGCTGAGGTGCCACTTGCCCACGTTCGCGGTGGCGTAGCCGCTGCCCTCCAGCGCGCGCGGCAGCGTCCAGGTGGCCTCGGGATCGATCTGGTTCTGGGCGTCCTGCGGCGCGAAGACGCCGTGCTGGTGGGGCAGGGTGCCGGTGAGGATGCTCGCCCGGGTCGGGGAGCAGGTCGGGCTGGCCCAGGCGGTGTCGAAGACGCGGGCGCCCGCGCAGAGGGCCGCCAGGTTCGGCAGGGAGGGGTCGTCGCCGATGTCGCCGATCGCGTAGCAGGGATCGCCCGATCCCAGGCTGGCCGCCCCCAGGCCGAAGTCGTCGACGATCAGCAGCAGGATGTTGGGTGCCGAGGCGCTGTCGTCGTCGTCGCCTGAGTCGTCGTCATCCGAGGCCACATTGTCGTCGTTGGACGTCTCGTCGTCCCCATCGGGGCAGGCGGAGCAGAGCAGCAGGGCGAGGAGCCAGGAGACATCTCGGAGCATTCCCCAGTCTCACCCAGAATCCCGCGCCCTGCCGGTGGATCCAGCTGGATCGAGCCCCCAGGGTCGGCATCTCCCGGACCGCCATTCGCGAGGCGTCCTACGATCCGGCCCTCACGGGCCCGCTCAGGGCACCGATGAGAGACTCGGCAGCGGCGACGGGGGGCCAGGGTCGGATGGTCGCAATGCAACGAGAACAGATCGCGACGGCGGAGGATCCACACGCCTTTCGTTGGGCCCGCGTGGTCCCGGCGAGCATCGTCGCCACGGTGCTCGGCTGCATGGGCATGATTCTCGTCGAGCGCTACACGGGCTACTCGCCCAAGGCCTCGGGCCTCCTCAGCCTCCTGATGGCCGCCGCCCTCCTCGCGGGGGTCGCGATCCGGCACGGCCGGGCGCGCTGGGGGCGCCTGCTCTTCGCCGGCACCTACCTGGCCGCGACCCTGGCCAGCGTCTGGCTGTTCGGCGGGGTGCGCACCGTGGCTCCGCTCAGCGTCCTGCCCGCGCTGATGGTGCTGGGCATGACCGCGGGCCGCGCGGGCCTCGTCGCCGGGGCGACCTTCTCGGCGGGCTTCTGCGCGCTGGCGGGTCTGGCGGAGCTCCAGGGCTGGCTGCCCGATCGGGCCGCGCCCGATCTCGTGGTCATGTCGGCCGCGACCGTGGTGGCCAACATCGGCCTGCTGGCGGTGGTCCTGCTGCTGGCCGAGGGCGTGGTCCGACGCAGCCTCGACCAGGAGGCGGCAGCGCGGCAGGCGGCCCGGACCGCGCACCTGCTGGACCCCGCGACCGGGACGCTCTCGCTGGCCGGCCTCCGGGGCGTGCTCGACGAGCTGCTCCACCATCCCGACGAGCGTGGAGGCCCCGGCTTCCTGCTGCTGGGCATCGACAGCACCCACGTCCTGGCGCAGGGCCTGGAGCCCGCTGCCGGCGAGTCGCTGATGCGCGTGCTCGCCTCACGCGTCGCCTGTGTGCTCCGTGCCGATGACGCCGTGGGCCGCATCGGCAGCTGGGAGCTGGGCGTGGTGCTCCGGGCCCGCGGCAGCGACGCGGGCATGACCGTGCTCGCCCGCCGGCTGTGCGCGGTGGTCGACGGCGGGGTGGAGCTGGACGGTGCGGACTTCCACGTGCGCACCCGGGTCGGCGCAGTGCCCATCGGCGGCCGGCACCACAGCGCCGACGCGGTGCTGCGGGATGCCAACGCCGCCCTCGCCGAGGCCACGGGCGAGCCGGGTCGACGCATCCGGGTCTTCGAGGAGGGCATGACGGTCCGGGCGCGGCAGACCCTGGCGCAGGACCGCCTCATCGCCCAGGCCCTCGAGCAGGGCTGGCTCGAGCCCTTTTTCCAGCCCATCGTGCGCCTGGACAACGGCGTGCTCGAGGGCTTCGAGGCGCTCGTGCGCTGCCGCACCCCCGACGGCCAGCTGATGGCGCCGGGTGACTTCCTGCCCCGCGCCGAGCAGACCGGGGCCATCGTCGAGATCGACCGGCTGGTGCTGCGCCGCAGCTGTGAGCAGCTGGTGAGCTGGGACGCGTCCTGGCCGAGCAGCCGCCCCTGGGTCAGCGTCAACCTCTCCGCAGCGCAGTTCCAGGCCCCGGGTCTCGTCGAGTTCGTGAAGGCGACGCTGCACGCCACCGGCCTGGAGCCGCAGCGGCTGCACCTGGAGTTGACGGAGACCGCCCTGACCATCGACGTCGAGCGCACCCGCGAGCTGCTCGGTCAGCTCAAGGCGCTGGGCGTCACCCTGCTGCTCGACGACTTCGGCACCGGCTGGTCTTCGCTCGCCTACGTGCAGCACTACCCGCTCGACATCGTGAAGATCGACCGGAGCTTCACCCGCGCCATCGACGCCGACGGCGGCGAGGAGCTGGTCGCGACGATCATCTTCATGGCGAAGCAGCTGGGGCTCGGGCTCGTCGCCGAGGGCATCGAG
>JAJDAI010001168.1 GCA_029261955.1 Deltaproteobacteria bacterium
ACTTCCTGCAGATCGACACGACGAACATCCTGTTCATCTGCGGTGGTGCCTTCGTCGGCCTCGACAAGATCATCGAGCGCCGCCTGGGCAAGCAGTCCATGGGCTTCGCGGGGACGCGCGAGAAGAGCAAGGTCAAGAAGATCGACCCCGGCGTGATCCTCGGCCAGACCCGGGCCGAGGACCTGCTGAAGTTCGGACTCATCCCCGAATTCGTCGGCCGCGTGCCGGTGGTCGCCACGCTCAACGAGCTCGATGAGCCTGCGCTCGTGCGCATCCTCAAGGAGCCCAAGAACGCGCTGGTGAAGCAGTACCAGAAGCTCCTGGAGTTCGAGAGCGTCAAGCTCAAGTTCACCGACGGCGCGCTGCGGGCCATCTCGCGCGAGGCGATCGAGCGCAAGTCCGGCGCGCGCGGCCTGCGGGCCATCCTCGAGCGCCTGATGCTCGACGTCATGTACGACGTGCCCAGCGTGGACAACGTCAAGGAGTGCATCGTCTCCGAGGAAGTCGTCGCGAGCGGCAAGCAGCCGATCCTCGTGTACGAGAACGAAGCCGAGCTCGCTTGAGCCTGAACGAGGCCCGATGATCTGGAAGAAGACAGACGACCCGAAGGGCAGCGCTCGCGTCCTGCCCCTTCTCCCGCTGCGCGACATCGTCGTCTTTCCCTACATGGTCATCCCGCTCTTCGTCGGGCGTGAGAAGTCCATCGCGGCGCTCCAGCAGGCCATGTCGGCGGACAAGGAAGTCTTCCTCGCCGCCCAGAAGTCCGCGAAGACCAACGAGCCCGGCGCCGACGACATCTACGAGGTCGGCACCCTCAGCGTGATCATGCAGATGCTCCGCCTGCCCGACGGGACCGTGAAGGTCCTGGTCGAGGGCAAGCGCCGGGCCCGCGTGCGTCGCTACCTCGGCAGCGAGTCCTTCTTCCAGGTCGAGATCGAGCCCATCGACGAGCCGGCCACGGCCACCGTCGGACTCGAAGCGCTGATGCGCAGCATCAAGGGCGCCTTCGAGAACTACGTGAAGCTCGAGAAGCGCATCCCGCCGGAGATGCTGCTGACCATCAGCAACATCGACAACCCGGCGAAGCTGGCCGACATCCTGGCCGCGCAGCTCAACCTGAAGCTGCCGGACAAGCAGAAGCTGCTGGAGACCTTCTCCGCCCAGGGCCGACTCGAGGATCTGCTCAAGCACATCCAGAGCGAGATCGAGATCCTGCAGGTCCAGAAGCGCATCCGCTCGCGCGTCAAGAAGCAGATGGAGAAGACGCAGCGGGAGTACTACCTCAACGAGCAGATGCAGGCGATCCAGCGCGAGCTGGGGGAGAAGGACGAGTTCAAGTCCGAGCTGCAGGAGCTCGAGGCCCGCATCGGCGACAAGCAGTTGCCCGACGAGGCGCGGCTCAAGGTCCTCAAGGAGCTCAAGAAGCTCAAGCTCATGTCGCCCATGAGCGCCGAAGCGACCGTCGTGCGCACCTACATCGACTGGATCCTCGATCTGCCCTGGCTGGACAGCAGCGAGGAGAAGCTCGACATCGAGGAGGCCGCCAACGTCCTCGATGAGGACCACTACGGCCTGCGCAAGGTCAAGGAGCGCATCCTCGAGTACCTCGCCGTGCAGGCGATGGTGAAGAAGATGCGCGGGCCCATCCTGTGCCTGGTCGGGCCTCCCGGCGTGGGCAAGACCTCGCTGGCTCGCTCCATCGCGCGCGCCACGGGCCGTGACTTCGTGCGCCTGTCGCTGGGTGGTGTGCGGGACGAGGCGGAGATCCGCGGACACCGGCGCACCTACATCGGCGCCCTGCCCGGCAAGCTCATCCAGCGGCTGAAGAAGTGCGGGTCCAACAACCCCGTCTTCCTGCTCGACGAGATCGACAAGATGTCGGCCGACTTCCGGGGCGACCCGGCGAGCGCGCTGCTGGAGGTCCTCGACCCCGAGCAGAACGAGGCCTTCAACGACCACTACCTCGACCTCGACTACGACCTGTCGAACATCTTCTTCATCACCACGGCGAACACGCTGCAGGGCATCCCGATCCCGCTGCAGGACCGCATGGAGATCATCCGTCTGTCCGGGTACACGGAGATGGAGAAGCTCGCCATCGCCCGGAAGTACCTGATCCCGCGCCAGATGGAGGCCCACGGGCTCGAAGAGAAGCACATCGAGATCCGCAACACCGCGGTCCAGGAGGTCGTCCGTCGCTACACCCGCGAGGCGGGCGTGCGGACCCTGGAGCGCGAGATGGGCTCGCTGTGCCGCAAGGTCGCGCGCAAGGTGCTCCAGAAGCAGGAATCCGGTGAGGAGGTCCACGAGGTCATCTCCCCCCAGCGCGTCAACAAGCTGCTGGGCGTGCCGAAGTACCGCTTCGGTGTGGCCGAGGAGCGGGACGAGGTCGGCTTCGTCAACGGCCTGGCCTGGACCCAGGTCGGTGGCTCGCTCGTGCCGGTGGAGGCCGTCGTGCTGCCCGGCAAGGGCAAGCTGACCCAGACGGGCACCGGCGAGCTGGGGCTGAGCTTCAAGAGCTCCGCGCAGGCGGCGCTGAGCTACATCCGCAGCCGCTCCAGCGTCTTCGGGCTGACGACCGACTTCTACGAGAAGATCGACATCCACGTGCACGTGCCCGAGATCGGCGCGGTCGACGGGCCCTCTGCGGGCGTCACGATGTGCACCGCGATGACCTCGGCGCTGCTGGGCATCCCGGTCCGCCGCTCCGTCGCCATGACGGGTGAGATCACACTGCGGGGGCGCGTGAAGCCCATCGGTGGGCTCAAGGAGAAGGTGATGGCGGCGCACCGCGGCGGCATCACCACCGTGCTCGTGCCGGCCGACAACGCCAAGGACATCCCGGACCTGCCGCGCCTCGTGCGCGACGAGGTGACCCTCATCGTGGTCGAGGACATGGACGACGTGCTGCGGCACGCCCTGGCCCTGGACGACCCGGAGGGCCTCTTCGAGGGCCGTCGGGAGGACCGCCCGGAGCGCCAGCTGGCGCCGCCGTCGCTGCCTGCGGGCAACCAGCCGAGCTAGCGCTCGGGGGTCTTTCGGGAGTACAAGAGCGCCGTGGGCGGGTAGCTCAGTTGGTAGAGCGCCGGCTTTACAAGCCGGATGTCGCAGGTTCAAGCCCTGTCCTGCCCACCAGTTTCAGCGCAAACCGAGCTTCACCAGCTTGCTGCGCAGCGTCGTCGGCTTGAGGCCGGCGAGCGCCGCCGCGCCATCGTCTCCGTAGATCTTGTTGTCCGTCGACTCCAGCAGCGCGCGGAAGTAGGCGCGCTCGTTCTGCCGCCAGGTGGGCGTGCTGGGCTGGGTGGGCTGGGGGCGGTTCGGCATCGGCATCAGGCCCAGGTCCAGGGCCGAGATGGAGCCCTGGGGCCGGAGGATGGTGGCCCGCTCCAGCGTGTTCTTCAGCTGCCGCACGTTGCCCGGCCAGGGCGCGTTGGCGAGGGCCGCGAGGGCCGTGTCCTGCAGCGTCCAGGGACCGCGGCCGCGGCGGTGCTCGGCCTCCAGGAGGGAGGTCGCGAGGCCCGGGATGTCCATGCGCCGCTCGCGCAGGGGCGGCAGCGGCAGCGGGAAGACGGCGAGGCGGTAGTACAGGTCCTCGCGGAACCGGCCGCGCGCGACGGCCTCTTCGAGGTCGATGTTGCTCGCCGCCAGCACCCGGACGTCCACCTTCGCGGTGCGGTCGGAGCCCACGGGCTCGAAGGTGCCCTCCTGGAGCACGCGCAGCAGCTTGCTCTGGGCGGCCAGGGGCATGTCCCCGATCTCGTCCAGCAGCAGCGTGCCCCCGTTGGCCGTCAGGAAGCGCCCCCGCCGGTCCTGGTTGGCGCCGGAGAACGCGCCGCGCTTGTGCCCGAAGAGCTCGCTCTCGACGAGGTTCTCGGGGATCGCGGAGCAGTTGAGCTTGATGAAGGGCCCGTCCACGCGCGGGCTCCAGGCGTGCAGCGCCTGCGCGAGCACCTCCTTGCCGGTGCCGGTCTCCCCCTGGATGAGCACGGGCAGGTCCGATGCGGCCACCTGTCGGGCCATCCGCACGAGGTCCCGCATGGCGTCCGAGCGGGCCGCCTCCAGCTTGCGCACGGCGTCGAAGTCCCCCACCTCCTGCGCGAGCAGGCGGTTCTGATCCTTCAGCTGGTGCCGGTATCGGTCCAGGAGCGCCGCCTGGTCGGCGAAGAGCAGCGCGAGCGAGATCAGCTGGCCGTAGACCCCCGCGAGCTCGACGACGTTGGGCGGGTAGGGCACGCAGACGCTGCGGTCGAGCGTGATGAGGCCGAGGCTCCGGTCCCCGGCGAAGAGCGGGACAACCATGCAGGAGTGGCCGTGCGGCAGATCAAGCACGCCGTCGTAGGGATCGCCCTCGTCGGAGGCGTGGTGGTGGTCCGCGAGCGGCACGGGGCGGCGCGTCTCCAGGGCGCGGCGGATCGTGGGGTACTCAGCCAGGTCCAGCTGGTGCCCGCGCACGATGGGGCCGGCGAGGGGGCCGGCGGCCGCCACGATCCGCGCCTGGTTCCCGTGCAGC
>JAJDAI010001169.1 GCA_029261955.1 Deltaproteobacteria bacterium
TCGTCGATGACGCCGTCGCAGTTCTCGTCGCTGCCGTTGCAGATCTCGGGCTGGCCGGGGGAGAGCAGGGGGTTGGTGGGGGCGCAGTCGCCCTCGCAGAGCGCCCAGCCGTCGCCGTCGAGGTCCTGCTCGTTGCCGGGCAGGAAGGTGTCGCAGTTGTCGTCCTCGCCGTTGCAGATCTCGGGCGCGCCCGGGTAGGCGTCCGCCGAGGTGTCGTCGCAGTCGCCGGCGCAGGGCCAGGCGCCGTCGCCGTCGTTGTCCTGCTCGTCGATCTCGGGGGCGCCGTCGCAGTCGTCGTCGAGGCCGTTGCAGTTCTCCGGTGCGCCCGGATAGACGTTGGGCGCTCCGTCGTTGCAGTCCACCGAGGCGGGGAAGCCGTCGCCGTCGCCGTCCACGTCTGCTGCGTCGTCGTCGTCCGCCGCGTCGTCGTCGTCTGCCGCGTCGTCGTCGTCGATCGCGTCGTCGTCGTTCGCCGCGTCGTCGTCGTTTGCCGCGTCGTCGTCGTTCGCCGCGTCGTCGTCATCGGCCGCGTCGTCGTCATCGGCCGCGTCGTCGTCATCGGCCGCGTCGTCGTCGTCCGTTGGGGCGGAGTCGTCGTCGTCCGCGGAGTCGTCGTCGTCCGCGGAGTCGTCGTCGTCGTTGTTGCTCTGCGGCCGGCGCGTCGAGCAGCCCACGAGGGACAGCGAGACGAGGGCGAGCATCAGGGCCAGCAGCCAACGGGTCATCGGGGCCTCCGCCACCCCACATAGCACGGCCGCGTCGAGGCGAGAGGGGGCGCGATCAGGCTGGTCCGACGCTCCAATTCCACAAGGTCACGGCGTCGGGGCCGCTGACCACGACCCCGTGCGCGCCGGGTTGCAGCGGGAGCAGCTGTCCGCTCACACCCACCTGGGCCGCGCAGGGTTGCTCGACCCCCGCCCGGCTGACCTCGAGTCGCGCTCCCTCGGCCGCCTGCAGCCAGTGCAGCGGCTCCAGGGGCGCGCCGCGGTCCGTGAAGCGAAGCACGCCGCGTCCACGCTCGACCTCGTCCATCCAGAGCGGGGTGCCCGCGCAGTGAGCGGCGTCGTTGTAGCGCTCCAGCGTCGTCTCTTCGCCCAGGAGCACCGTGCTCACGGCGGTGTTGGCCAGCTTGCCCAGGCGGCGCGGCCGGAGCTGGGGCACGCCGAGCAGCTGAGAGAGCAGCGTGATGATGACGCCGCCGTGTGCCACCAGGAGCACGTCCTCGTCGGGGCAGCGCGCCCGGAGCGCGTCCAGGGCTGCTGCGGTGCGCCGCGCCAGGTCGCCCCAGCTCTCCGCGCCGCCGACGGGGATGTCCTCGCCTGCGCGCAGGGCCGCGACCTCGTCCGGCCAGCGCCGCGCGACCTCCTCGCGGGTCAGGCCCTCCCAGCGGCCGAGATCGAGCTCCCGCCAGCTCGGGTCGAGCTGCACCTCGCGGCCCAAGGCAGCGGCGGTGTCGGCCGCGCGGCTCAGGTCCGACGCGATGACGCGGTCGAAGGACGTGCCCTCCAGCCGCCGCCCCAGCGCCGCTGCCTGCGCCCGGCCGAGCTCGCTCAGGGGCGAGTCGCCCTGCCCCTGCCAGCGCCCGGCCCGATTGGACACGCTCTGCCCGTGGCGTACCAGCGTCAGGCGCACCGGCGCCTCCGTGCGGCGAGCAGCAAGAGCAGCGAGAACGGCGAGAAGCCGCCGCCGGACTGGTCGCAGTCGCAGCCCCCGTCTCCGTCGGGCAGCACGAGGTCGTCGTCGTCCGCTGCGTCGTCGTCGTCTGCGGAGTCGTCGTCGTCCGCGGAGTCGTCGTCGTCCGCTGCGTCGTCGTCGTCTGCGGAGTCGTCGTCGTCCGCGGGGGGATCGGGCCGTCGACGCAGGGCGACGGGGAGCTCGATGGGGCCGTCGATGGCGTCGCCGCCGTCCAGCGAGATCCGCCCGAACAGCGTCTGCGGGAGCTCGGGCACGTCCTCGGCCCGCACGACGAGCGGCTCGCCCGCGGTGCCTTCGGTCTGCACCGCGTCCACGCCCTCGTCGAGGCCGCCCGCGGTCCAGGCCATGACCGCACCCGAGAGGCGCTCGGTCACGGTGATCGGGAACTCCGCCTCTTCGTCCCAGTCCAGCACGAGGGCGAGTCCGTCGGGTGTGGCCTGGATCAGGTTCCGCCCGCGGTCGCCGCAGTCGATGCCGACGGAGCGGATGGTGTCCAGGTCCAGGGTGAGCGGCGGCGGCGGGTTGAGCAGCAGGTCGTTGCCGGAGCCCTCGAACAGCACATCGCTCGTGTCCTGGTCCGTGATCGTCATCTGGAGCGTGGCGGCGTCCATCTCGATGGCCAGGTTGCCCGGCCCGGTGCTCACGTAGAAGGACGGGAGGTTCACGACGTCGACGGCGTCGTAGTTGGAGATCGTGACGTCCAGGTGCTGGAGCTGCCCGTCGGCCACCTGGCTCGGGAAGGCGTTGAGGGTCCAGCTGACCCGCGTGGGGTGATCGGCGAGCCGGAGCTGGTCCTCGCTCGTGCGCGGGTAGGGGCTCGCGAAGAGCAGGCCGGTGACCCGCATGCCCGGACCGCCCTCGGTGTCCCGCAGGTTCCCGGGCACGTGCGTCGCGTGCCAGCCCGGCCCGTCGAAGACCGCGGGGCCCCAGATGGTGTTCACGGTCGGCGCGGCCTCGAGCGTGTCGGTCACCTCGCAGAGCGGGGTCTTGCGGGCCGTGAGCTCCGCGCGCATCAGGGCGCTGGCGTGCAGCGGCAGGACC
>JAJDAI010001170.1 GCA_029261955.1 Deltaproteobacteria bacterium
ACGGCCTCGACAACGACTGCGACGGCCTCGCGGCGGACGAAGAGGACGGCGACTCCGACGGACAGCGGCTCTGCGCCGGCGACTGCGACGACGCCGACCCGGCCCTGAACACCCTCGACGCCGACGGGGACGGGGACAGCACCTGCGGCAGCGACTGCGACGACGCGGACCCCGCACGGAACGGCCTCGACGCCGACGGCGACGGGCTCAGCTCCTGCGCCGGCGACTGCGCCGACTGGGACCCCGAGCGCTCCCCCGACTTCACCGAGGTGCCCTACGACGGCGTGGACCAGGACTGCGATGGCGTCGACCTCGTGGACGTGGACGGCGACGGCTTCGCGGGCGGACCGGGGCCGGACTGCCACGACGGCGACCGCGCGACCTACCCCGATCCGGTGGGCAAGGACGGCGCTGTCCAGCGCTCAGGGGGCCACGAGCTCTGCGCCGACGGCCGAGACAACGACTGCGATGGCGCCCTCGACTCCGAGGACCCGGACTGCAGCGATCACGCGGCGGCCTCGGAAGACGCGGAGGACAACACGGACGAGGTCACGCTCGACACGGGCTGCAGCTGCTCGACGGGCGGGCGATCCACGCCGTTGCCGCTGATGTTCCTGCTGCTCGCTACATGGTTCCGGGGTCGAGCGTTCCGTCCTTCGTCCAGTAGTTCGCGGTGAGCGGGATGAGCCGCACCATGTCCTGCCAGTCGATCTGACCTGTCTTGACGAGGCCCATGGCGTAGTGGGCCTTGAAGATCAGCTCGAAGCCGGTGTTGGGCGGCAGGCGGATCGCCCGCTTCACGAGCGGCCGGAGCCGCGGGTAGCTCACCAGGAGCGGCAGCAGCTTCTGGAAGTTGCAGAGCTCGTCCTTGTGCTCGATCTTCAGCGGCGTGTCGATGAAGTAGCTGTACTGGAAGTCCTTCTCCGCCGCGTCGGCGTCGAGGAAGCCGTGCTCCACCGACCAGTCCTCCAGGTGCGTCCCGGGGTAGGGCTGGCAGATGCTGGCCCAGGCGTGGTCGGCGCCCATCTCGATGTTCAGGTCCGCGGTCTCGAACGCCATCTCCACGGTCTCGCCGGGGATGCCCACGATGTTGAACGTGTAGAGCGTGATGCCGGCTTCCTTGATGAGCCGTCCCGCGATGCGCATGCCCTCGTTGCCGAGCCGGCCCTTCTTGAGCACGCCGACCCGCAGGTCCTCGACCCCGCTCTCCAGGCCGATCTTGATCATCTTGCAGTTGGCCCGCTTGAGGTCCTCGATCAGCTCCTTGTGCACCAGGTCCGGCCGCAGGAGGCAGGAGAAGGGCAGCCCGATCTCCGCCGCGTACCGCTCCAGGAAGGGCTTGCCCCACTTGCGGTAGTTCATGATGAAGATGTCGTCGGCGAAGCCGATCTGCTTGACCCAGGGGTAGCGCCCGAGGATGTCCTTGAGCTCGGCGATCATGTAGTCGACGGACTTGGTGCGGACGTACTTGCCCTTGCCGCGGTACATCTCCTGGAGCGTCACGTTGAAGCAGAACGTGCACTTGTAGGGGCAGCCGCGGGCGGCCATGACGCTGACGGTGCGGCGCTTGCGCACGAACTCGTAGCGGTCGTAGACGGAGCGGTCCGGGAAGGGCCACTGGTCGGGCTCCTGCTCCAGGCCGCGCATGGGGTTGAAGACCGGCTGGCCGTCGTCGTCCCGCCAGCCCAGGTTCGGGATGGGCGCGGGGTCGGCCCCGGACTCCAGGGCCCGCGCCAGCTCGACGACGCAGTCTTCGCCCTCGCCCAGGCAGATGAAGTCGATGCTGGGCTCTTCCTCGAGCACCTTCGGGTAGAAGGTCGGGTGAGGCCCGCCCATGAGGATCGTGGGGTTCCCGAGGCGCTTCAGGGCGCGCGCGACCTGGAGCTGCCAGACGTGCTGGCCCGTGGTCGCCGAGAAGCAGACGACGTCCGGTTCCAGGTCCAGCGTCGAGCGGACGATGTCCTTCTCCGCCGGGTCGATGAGCACCTCGACGCCGTGGCCTTCCCGCTTGAGCACGGCGGACAGGCACATGGTGGCCAGGTTGGGGATCGGGTCCTTCTGCAGGAAGACGAAGCGCAAGTCAGTCCCAGAGCATTCGACCGCGGGCGAGGTTGCTCGCGGCGCGCACGGCTTGCGCAGGACGCAGACCGAGCAGCAGGTTGAGTTCCTGGGGCCCCTTGAACCAGCAGGCCTGGCAGCCCGAACGGTCGGGCAGGGCAGCGAAAGCGGAGTCCCAGCCAACGGTCGGTCCGTGGCAGCCGGCGAAGGTGTACTCCTCCTCCGAGCAGCAGGGCACGACGTAGCCTTCGGGGGTCACCTCGCAGAACAGCTTGCCGGCCCAGCACTTCACGCCGAAGGGCTTGTCCGGCCAGGAGTCGCGCACGGCCTCGAGGTAGGCGCGCGAGCAGGACACCGGGCGGCCGGCCATCTTCTGCTCCATCAGCCACGCGACCGCCGACTCGAGGGCGGCCGGGCGGGGCCGCAGGGCGCCGTCGCTCGCGCCGCCGCCGTGCCGCGTCT
>JAJDAI010000118.1 GCA_029261955.1 Deltaproteobacteria bacterium
CGTCTCCGCGATCTCCTTGTAGGAGAGCCCCTGAATCTCTCGGAGCACCACCGCCGTGCGCTGGTCCTCCGGCAGCATGTCGATGGCTGCCTTGATGCGCTCCGCCAGCTGCTTGCGCTCCAGGCTCTGCCCGGGCGTCGCCATGGGGCGGGGGCCGGTGTGGTGCGCGTCGTCCGGCGTGATGCGGGTCTCGTCGAGCTCCGTCTCGCGCTTGCGGTAGGCCTTGCGCTGGAAGTCGATGCCCAGGTTCACCGTGATTCGGTAGATCCAGGTGTAGAAGCTGGAGTCCCGACGGAAGCTGGGCATGTTCCGGTAGGCCTTGATGAAGGCCTCCTGCGCCACTTCGCGGGCATCCTCGCGGTTGTGCAGCACGCCGTAGGCCACGGCGAACACCTTGGACTGGTAGCGCTGCACCAGGACCTGGTAGGCGCCCTGGTCCCCATCGAGGACCAGATCCACCAGCGTGCGGTCGTCCAGATCGGCTGGTCGGTTCACGGTCAACTTCTCGGCTGCGCTGCCCATTGGCGTCTCTCCTGCCTCCTCGGAGTCCGACTCGTGCCTGAGCAAGGTCGGTCCGAAGGGCCCCCCCCGGGCGCCGAAAGCAGCCAGGGCGGGTTCATGAGGAGAGACGGGGGGCAGGACCGCCCCATTCGAAAAAAGATCGATCCAGGCAGCGAGTTGCTCCCCGGTCCAGGTCCGGGCGGCCGAAAACCACCGTTGAAAGGCTTCATTCACGCAGGGTCCACCACCGGGAGCATAAGGACGATCCCCTGGACGGGCGACCCCACTTCCCCGTGGATGGTCAGGCGTCCGCGCAGCTTGCGCAGGATCTCCCAGGCAGCCATGAGCGCCACCTCGGCGGGGTCCCGCTCGTGTCCGAAGAAGTCGTCGACCACCGCCTTGAGGCGGTTCGATGCGTCGCCCATGCCGCCGCTGCGGCCGATGCGGATGGCGGCCATGGGGATCGTCTCGGTGCTGCCGCTCCACGAGGAGCGCGGGACCCGCTCCAGGGCCACGGACAGGCTGCCCGGCGCGCCGGAGTCCAGGGCGATGGCGCGGCACAGCAGGGACAGGGCCAACACCAGGTTCGGCGCGGAGACGTCGACGCGGGGGGAGCCTTCGCCCAGGCTCACCTGGATGCTCACGCCCGTGCGCACCTCGTGATCCGCCGCGAATTCGCCGCAGAGGCCACCGAGGTCGACCACCCCGCGTCCGCGGTCCATGTTCCGCTGCCCCAGCTGCTGCACCGTGCGCGTGATCTCGGCGATGCGCTGCGCCTGCTGCACCATCAGCTCGATGGCCGCCGGCCCGCCGCCGTACTGCGCCTGATCCGCGCCCAGCATCAGGTTGGTCAGCTGGTTGTTGAGGTCGTGTGAGATCGCATTCAGCAGGCAGCCCAAGGCCGCTACGTCGTGCAGGTGTGCGAGCCCGGCCCGCGATTGCTCTTCCATGTCCAGCCCCCTGCCTCCGCCATTCCCAACGCGGAGCTCAGCGATCAGTGTGCCTCGTCCCAGTTCCGGCCGACCCCCCAGTCGACCTTCAGCGGCACTGCGAGTTCGCAGGCACCCTCCATCTTCTCTACCACCAGCGCTGCGACCGGGTCCACCAGCTCCTCGGGGACCTCGAAGACCAACTCGTCGTGCACCTGGAGCAGCATCCGCACGCTCGGGTACTGCTCCGTCAGCGCCGCATCCACCGCCAGCATGGCCAACTTGATGATGTCGGCCGCGGAGCCCTGCACGGGCGTGTTGATCGCCACGCGGCGAGCGCCCTGCCGCTGGTTGAAGTTGGAGCTCGTCAGGTCGGTCACCGGCCGGCGGCGCCCCAGCATCGTGCGCACGTGGCCGTTGGCCCGGGCGTACTCGACGGTGCGCTCCATGTACTCGTCCACCTCGGGGTAGCGAGCCTTGTACTTCTCGATGTAGGCCGCGGCCTCCTTGCGGGAGATGTGCAGCGTGCGGCTCAGGCCGTAGTCGGTCTGCCCGTAGACCAGGCCGAAGTTGATGGCCTTGGCCGTGCGTCGCATGTCCGTCGTGACGTCCTCGAGCGGCACCTCGAAGACCTCCGCCGCGGTCGCGCGGTGCACGTCGAGGTCCTTCGCGAAGGCGTCCGCGAAGCCACCGACGCCGCCGCAGAGGTGAGCGAGGACGCGCAGCTCCACCTGGCTGTAGTCGCAGGACAGGAAGACGTAGCCGGGATCGGGCACGAAGGCCGCGCGAATGCGTCGCCCCTCTTCGGTCCGGATGGGGATGTTCTGGAGGTTCGGGTCCTGCGAGCTCAGCCGCCCCGTCGCCGCCACGGTCTGGCTGTAGCTGGTGTGGATGCGCCCGGTGTCGGGGTCCACGAGCGGCGGCAGCGCGTCGACGTAGGTCGACTTGAGCTTGCTCAGCATGCGGAAGCGCAGGATGGCCGCCGGCAGGTCGTGCATCGGCGCCAGCTCCTCCAGCACCGAGGCGTCGGTGGAGGGACCGGTCTTGGTCTTCTTCACCACCGGCAGGCCGAGCTCGCCGAAGAGGATCTCGCGCAGCTGCTTCGGCGAGGCCGTGTTGAAGGTGCGCCCCGCCAGCTTGTGGCAGAGGGCCTCCGCCTCAGCGATGCCCTCGGCCAGCTCGGCCGAGTGGGCAGCCAGCAGCTCGACGTCGATGCCGATGCCGCGGCGCTCCATGCGCCCGAGCACCTCGACCAGCGGGATCTCGAGGTCGTGGTAGAGCTCGAGCAGCCCGGCCTCCTCCAGATCGGGCTCCATCTTCTCGGAGAGCAGCCAGACGATGTGTGCGTCCTCGGCCGCGTAGGCCGTCGCCAGGTCCAGGGGCACGCGCGCGAACTCGCCGTCCACGTCCT
>JAJDAI010001171.1 GCA_029261955.1 Deltaproteobacteria bacterium
GCTCCAGGGCGTCCCGCACGCCCATGTCGTTGCCGGCCACGACGAGGGTCGCCTCGGCCGGCAGCCGCGCCATGGCCGCGACGAGGTGATCGACCCCCTTCCGGGGTGTGAGCTTCCCCAGGTACAGAACCATCGGCCCGTCCCCGAGCCCGTGCCGGGTCCGGAAGAGGCCCCGCTCGGGCAGGGACTCGAACTCGCCCAGGTCCATGCCGTTGTGCACCACGTGCACGCGGTCGCTGGGGATGCCCGCGCGCGCGAACTGGGTGACCTCCGCCCGCGAGACGGCCGTCCAGCGGGCGACGGCGTCCTGCACCGGCCGGCCCAGCGTCGCGTGCCAGAGCGCCTTCACCCGGGTCTTGCGCTCGTGCGGCAGCAGGGTGCCGTTGGGCGTCATCACGATCGGCACGCCCTCGTCCCGCGCGGCGAGCACGGCGGCGTTGTTCAGCAGGTGCCACCAGCCGTGCAGGTGCACGACGTCCGCCTGGGCGACCTCCTCGCGCAGCACCCGCTGGATGCCCAGGGGCAGGAAGAGCTGGTGGTCGTAGGCGAGGCGGTTGCTGAGGTTGCGCAGCCGGTGCACGGGCAGGCCCTCGAGGTCGATCTCGCCCGCAGGCAGCCGCGCCGAGCGATCCAGGGCGTCGGTCGTCACCACGCGCACCGAGTGGCCGCGGTCCATCAAGGCGCGGGACAGCCCCCAGGCGAGCCTCGGAATGCCTCCGTAGGCCCAAGCGGGAAAGAAGTAGGGCACGACGGTGAGGACCCGGAGCGACACGGCCGCCGACCATAGCCTGCGGACCCGCTTCATCGCCCGTTTGACACAGCCGCAGGGACCGGCGACATTCAACGGGCGGCCCGTTGCGACGAACGCAGCGCCGCGGCACGCCCATGACCCCGCCCCCCCGGACCGCCAGAGCTGAAGTCGAATCGCACCTGCGGCTGGTGCCCTCAGCCCGGTCGCGCACGCTGATCATGCTGCCGTGCCTGGACGAGGCGCCGCGGATCGGCGGCCTCATCGCCACGCTCCAGTCCCTGCACCCCGGCGTGGACATCCTGGTGGTAGACGACGGATCGACCGACGAGACGGCCGAGGTGGCGAGCGCCGCCGGCGCCGCGGTCATCCGCCTGCCCTACAACCTGGGCTACGGCGCGGCGCTGCAGACCGGCTACAAGTACGCGCTGGAGCAGGGCTACGACCGCCTCGTGCAGATGGACGGCGACGGCCAGCACCCGCCCGACGAGGTCGGCACGCTGCTGGAGCTGCTCGACGGTGGCGAAGTCGACCTGGCGGTGGGCTCGCGCTTCCTGGGCCGCGCCGACTACCGCATCCCCCGCTCCCGGCGCGTCGGCATCCGCATGTTCGCCTGGCTGACCTCGCGGCTCGCCGGCCAGTGCATCACCGACCCCACCTCGGGTCTGCAGGCCATGAACCGGCGCATGCTGAGCTTCTACCAGCAGGACTTCTACCCCTGGGACTACCCCGACGCGGACATGCTGCTGCGCGTGCACTACGCCGGCTTCCGCTTCCGCGAGGTCCCCGTGGTGATGAAGGGTGGCCCGCCCGGCAAGTCCATGCACTCGGGCCTGCGGCCGATCTACTACGTCTACAAGCTGATGCTCAGCCTCTTCCTGACCTGGCTCAGCGGCATGGGTCGGGGCCGGGGGTAGGCATGCACCTGGCGCCGCTGCTGCTCAGCCTGGCCGTGGGGGCGGTCGTCCTCGAGCTGGTTCGCCGACGGCGCCTGCGCGAGGAGTTCTCCTGGATGTGGCTGCTGGGGGCCGGCGGCGCCGTGCTGCTCAGCCTCTGGCCCGGGGCCCGGGAGCTGGTCGCCCGCGTCCTGGACACGGACGTGGACGGCGCGGTGCTCGCGCTCGCGGTGCTCTTCCTGGCCTGCGTGGCGCTGGACATCTCCACCAAGGTCTCCCGGCTCGCCAACCACCAGAAGAACCTGGCCCAGGGCCTCGCGCGGCTGGAGAAGCGCCTGGGGGACCTCGAAGCTCCCCGGCCGGACGAGGATGGCTGAGCGCCTCTCGCCGCGGGATCGCCGCCGGCTCGCCGCGCTCACCGTGGGCGTGGTCGTCGCGCTGTTCGCGCCCTTCCTCGGTGCGCCCTTCGAGTACGACGACAAGGTGGAGATCCTGGCGAACCGCGTGCTGCGGCACCCCGGGAACCTGGGCGAGATGGTCCGCTACAACCCCTTCCGGGTCGTGCTGCTCTACACCTTCGCCTGGGACCTGTGGGCCTGGGGCTTTCGCCCCGAGGGCTACCGCGCGCTGAACATCGCGATCCACGCGGCCAACAGCCTGCTGCTGCTGTCGCTGCTGGATCGCCTCGGTTCCCGCGTGCTGCCCCGCGGCGGCTCCCACGCGCTCTTCGTGGCCGCGGGCACCCTGCTCTTCGCGGTGCACCCGCTGGCCATCGAGTCGGTCACCTACATCTCGGGGCGCTCCTCGTCCCTGGCGACGACCTTCGTGCTGCTGGCGAGCAGCCTCTACGTCGGGCACCTGGAGCTTCGCGAGGACCCCCGGGTCGACCGGTGGTTCGGGGCGCGGACGAAGCGCCTGAACCTCGCGCTCGGCGCCTTGCTGGGCGCGGGGGCCCTGACCGGGATCCCCGCGGCGCTGCTGGTCCGCTCCGGCGCGGTCTCGCCCGAACGGGGCT
>JAJDAI010001172.1 GCA_029261955.1 Deltaproteobacteria bacterium
CGTCGCAGATCTCGGGCAGGCCCGGGGCGCGGTCGGCGTCGCTGTCGTCGCAGTCCAGGCAGGCGTTCGCGCCGTCGAGGTCCACGTCGATGTCGGGGTTGATGTCCGCGTTGAAGTCCACGCAGTCCAGGCCGCCGCAGGCGAGGGAGACGAAGCCGTCCCCGTCCTCGTCCACGTCGTCCACGCCGCCGTCGCAGTCGTTGTCGATGGCGTCGCCGCAGACCTCGGGGTTGCCGGGGTAGGTCGCGGCCTCGGCGTCGTCGCAGTCGTCGCAGGCCGAGAAGCCGTCGCCGTCCACGTCCACCCCGGGGTTGATGGCCGCGTTGTCGTCGTCGCAGTCGTTGCCGCCGTCGCAGACCTCGTTGAGGAAGCCGTCGGCGTCGGCGTCGCCCAGATCGTCGGCGCCGGAGCAGTCCTGGTCGAGGCCGTCGCCGCAGAGCTCGGGGTTGCCGGGGAAGCGCAGGCCGTCGTCGTCGTCGCAGTCGTCGCAGACCGACGCGCCGTCGCTGTCCTCGTCGATGCCGGGGTTCAGGCCCACATCGTCGTCGTCGCAGTCGTCGCCGCCGCAGGTGGTCGCCTGGTAGCCGTCGCCGTCCTCATCCACGACGAGGTCCTCGCCGGAGCAGTCCTGGTCGATGCCGTCGGCGCAGACCTCGGGGGCCTCGGGGAAGATCGTGTCGTCCGCCGAGTCGCAGTCGCCGCAGGCGTTCCAGCCGTCGCCGTCCGCGTCGTCGACGCCCAGGGCCTCGATGTCCATCTCCCACTCGTTGATGTAGCCGGCGCCCAGGCCGAAGCCGATGCCGGCGATGGTCAGGGTCCAGTCGCCGTTGGGGGACTCCCCCTCGAAGTCGGCCAGGGAGCCGCTGGGCTGGAAGGTGCCGGTGTAGGGCGACGCGGCGTCCGCGATGGCGGTGCTCGCGGCGTCGTCGAAGGTCGTGCCCACGAAGCCGACGTTGGCGAAGGTGTCCCCCACCTGGTTCGCCAGCTCGACCACGGTGCCGTCGGGGCTCGTGAGCTGGACGAGCAGCTCGCCCACGGGGTCGTAGTTCATGTCCAGCGTGACGGTGACGTCGATGACCTCGCCGAAGAGGCCGGTCACCGGGATCACGGTGTCGATGCTGCCCAGGGGCACGATGATGCTGCCGGGGCCCGGGCCGAAGGTCTGGGGCGGTTGGGGGCTGGCGCCCACGTGCGGGTCGAGGCCGTCGACCAGGCCGTCGCAGTCGGTGTCGAGGCCGTCGCAGAGCTCGGGCGCGTCGGGGTAGGCGTCCGAGCTGCTGTCGTCGCAGTCCACGCAGGCGTCGAAGCCGTCGCCGTCCGCGTCGGTGTTGGCGCCCACGTCGATGTCGGTGTCGTCGCAGTCGGTGCCGCCGCACTCCACGGGCGGGTCGCCGTCGCCGTCCTCGTCGATGTCGTCGGTGTTGCCGTCGCAGTCGTTGTCGAGGCCGTCGCAGATCTCCTCGGCCCCGAAGTAGACGGCCTGCTCCGTGTCGTCGCAGTCCTCGCAGAGGTTGTAGCCGTCCACGTCCGCGTCGATGCCCGGGTTGATGGCGGGATCGGTGTCGTCGCAGTCGTCACCACCGCAGACCGAGTTCAGGTAGCCGTCGCCGTCCTCGTCGCCGGTGTCATCCGCGCCCGAGCAGTCGTTGTCGATGGCGTCGTTGCAGACCTCGGGCTCGAAGGGGCTGATGAAGGGGTAGAGGTCGTTGCAGTCGATGCAGGTGTTGGCGCCGTCGCCGTCCACGTCCACGTCCGGGGAGATGGCCGGGTCCGTGTCGTCGCAGTCCTCACCCTCGAAGCAGACGTCCGAGATCCAGCCGTCGCCGTCCGAGTCCCCGAGCATGTCGCCGAGCACGCAGTCCTGGTCGATGCCGTCGTCGCAGACCTCGACCGCGCCCGGGTAGATCGTGGGGTCGCTGTCGTCGCAGTCGAAGCCGCCGCAGGCCACGTCCCCGGCGCCGTCCCCGTCGAGGTCGTCGCAGGTCGAGTAGCGGGTCGCCGTGCCCTCGAGGGTCGAGGCCGTGTTGCAGCTGAACTCCAGCGGGTCCGTGTTGTCGACGTTCTGGATGCCGAGCGTCGCGTCCGCGCCGTGGTCGTAGGCGGGGTCCGAGAAGTTGGTGTCGTCCCAGTGCAGCTCGATGGCGCCCGAGGGGTACAGGTGGATCTGGAAGCTGCCGCCGTCCGCCGGGGGCGCGGCGTAGTACTGCATCACGTCGATCCAGGAGATCACGAAGCGGTCCGTGCCGATCGTGTCGTGCCAGGCGTAGACCTCGCCCTGGGCGCCGGAGTTGAGGTCCTCCCAGTAGACGCCGATGTCCGGCCCGCTGCCGAACTCCGGCAGGCAGGTGTTCGACCAGTCCATGAAGCCCGAGCCCATGAACATGACGCCGCCGTTGTCGCCGACCCACAGCTCCGTGTAGTCGACGCCGTAGTAGGAGAAGTCCCAGGGCAGCGGCGCGAGCACGGCGGTGTCGTCGAACATCGCGAAGGGCGCTTCGGTGACCGGGGGCTCGACCCAATCGAAGGTCGCGGGCTCGAAGGTGTAACCGAAGAGGTTCGGGCCGCCCGACTGCGCCAGCGCGGAGGCAGGCAGCAGCAGGACGAGGGCAAACAGGATCGTGCGGATCATGGCGCGCATCCTATTCAACTTGCGTCGCATTGGAACAGGGTTCGGGCGAGCCCCCCCCTCTGCGGGGCGACCGCCGCTTGAGCGGAATCGCACAATGCTTCCCCCAGGCCGGCGCCGCCCCTAAGCTCCGCCGCTGGAGGAGATCTCATGTCCCGATTCCCTGCCCCGCCGCCCGCCATGGAGCCCACCCCACTCGACGTCTGCGACGCCAAGCTCGCCCGCGTGAAGGAACACGCCGCGACGTGGGCCGCCTTGTCGACGGCCGGGCGCGCAGCCCTGCTGCGCCAGTGCATGGACACCCTGGCGAACGCCGAGGAGGGCTGGATCGCCACCGCCTGCGCCGCCAAGGGCATCACGCGCGGCACGGGGGGCGAGGGCGAGGAGCGCCTGGCGGGCACGCTGCCCGTCATGCGGAACCTCCGGCTCTTCGCCGAGGCCCTGGACGCGGACGGCGCCCCCACGCTGGCCAGCACCACCCAGCGGCCCGACGGCCAGTGGGTCGCGCGGGTCTTCCCGACCAACACGGTCGACAAGCTGCTCTACGCGGGCGTGACCGCCGACATCTGGATCGAGCCCGGCCAGCAGCCGAGCCAGGGCCGGCTCTACCGCGAGAAGGCAGCCGGCACCGGCGGCAACGGCGGCGTCTGCGTCGTGCTCGGGGCGGGCAACCAGAGCTCCATCGGGCCGATGGACGTGCTCTACAAGCTCGTGGTCGACGACGAGGTCTGCGTCCTCAAGATGAACCCCGTCAACGAGGTGCTCGGGCCGGACATCGAGCGCGCGCTGAAGCCCCTCGTGGACGCCGGCTACCTGGAGCTCGTCTACGGCGGCGCCGAGCAGGGCGCCCACCTGTGCGCCCACGCCGACACCGACTCCATCCACATCACGGGCTCGGCCCGCGTGCACGACCTCATCATCTGGGGCGCCGGGGACGAGGGGGAAGCCAACAAGAAGGCCAACACCCCGCGCCTGGACAAGCCGATCACCTCCGAGCTCGGCTGCGTGACCCCGATCCTCGTCGTGCCCGGCCCCTGGTCCGACGGCGAGCTCGACTACCACGCGCGCCAGGTCGCAGCGATGGT
Source organism: Deltaproteobacteria bacterium (assembly GCA_029261955.1). Classification (GTDB taxonomy): domain Bacteria; phylum Myxococcota_A; class UBA796; order UBA9615; family UBA9615; genus CALCXL01. Next base: position 3,712 of record JAJDAI010001172.1, read on the forward strand.
CACCTACAACGCCGGCTTCAACTGCAACGCGGCCAAGGCGCTGGTGCTGCCCTCGGGCTGGGACCTGCGCGAGCGCTTCCTCGGCAAGATCGAGCAGAAGCTGCGCGCGCACCCCGCGCGCAAGGCCTTCTACCCGGGCGCCCACAGGCTGTTCGAAACCTTCACGGCGGAGTACCCCGAGCACAAGGCGCTCGGGGACGCGAACGACGACGAGGTCGTTCCCTGGACCCTGCTCATGAACGTCGGCGACGGCCAGGGCGAGTACGCGCTGAACAACGAGGCCTGGTGCGGGCTCATCGCGGTGGTGGACCTGGAGGCCGACGACGCGGCCCAGTACCTCGCGAAGGCCGTGCCCTTCTGCAACGACCGCTGCTGGGGAACGCTCAGCATGAACGTGCTCGTGCACCCCAAGACCGAGAAGGCGAACCAGGCTGCCTTCGACCAGGCCATCGCGGACCTGCGCTACGGCGGCATCGGAATCAACTGCTGGACCGGCCTCAACTACGGGCTGGTGAACGCCACCTGGGGGGCCTTCCCGGGGCACCCGCTCGACGACATCCGCTCCGGCCAGGGCGTCGTGCACAACGGCCTGCTGGTCGATCACCCGCAGAAGTCGGTCGTGCGCGCGCCCTTCGTCATGAAGCCCACGCCCGCCTGGTTCACGGACCACAAGAACGGGACCCAGCTGGGCTCGGTGATGACGCAGTTCGAGCGCGCGCCCTCG
>JAJDAI010001173.1 GCA_029261955.1 Deltaproteobacteria bacterium
CCAGGCCCCAGGTCGCCAGGCGCGTGGCGCGGGCGCTGCGGGCCAGGAGCACGAAGCGGTCGGCGACGCCGGCCATGCCGCCCGCGCGGATCGTGATCGCGACCATCGCCACCAGCGCGAAGACGAAGCCGATGACGCTGAGGTTGAAGCTCTGCACCCCGTCGCCGCCGGGGTCGATGATCGAGGTCTTGACCACGTAGACCCAGACCGTGTCCCAGAGCGCCTGGAGCGGGGACAGGAAGCCTGCTCCGTCCCGGTAGGCCAGCTCCATCGCGCCGAGCCACACTCCGCCGACGAGCGGCAGCACCGTGCGCCGCGTCGCGAAGGCGAGCGAGATGGCGAAGAGCGGGGGGAGCAGCGTGTAGCGGGACGCGAAGACCAGCTCACCGTCGGGCCCGGGCACGCCCTGGGACTCCGGCAGCAGGAACACCACCAGCGGGATGAGCGCCGCCAGGCCAATGCGGATCGCGAGGGTGCGGCTGGATGTCTCCAAGGCCCTACCGGTACATGGCCTTCTTGGCGCCCTTCGCCTGACCGACACCACCCTGGCCCGCCATCTTCATCATCTGCTTCTGGCTGGGCTTCTCGAGGTGGAAGTTCCACCAGGCGTCGCCGAACTGCCACATCTGCAGCTCCTGCCCGTTCTGGAGCCGGACCAGGTTGGCGGTGATGGCCTCGTTCTTGGGGAGCACGTCCTTGCCGGCCGCCAGCGCGGCCCGGGCGCCGTCGCGGTCCTTCAGCTTGATCTTGATCCAGGCCTTGAGCCCGTAGAGCATCGGCTCCTTCTTGTTCATGCTCAGCGCCTTGTCGAGCACGTTGAAGGCCTGCTCCGGCTTGTGCCTGCGGAACCAGTAGGACGCGAGCATCCCCTTGGCGACCCAGTGCTTGCTCCAGGCCTTCTCCAGCAGCGGGGTGGCCGCGTCGAAGTCCTTCTTCATGTAGTGCAGGGCGCCCACCTGGCCGTCGAGCTGCCCCTTGAGCAGGAACACCCACCTCGCGTGCGGGTAGCCCTCCTGGAGCAGGCGGATGGCGTTGTCGGTCCGCTGCTGCTCCATCTCCCGACTCATGCGCGCCATCAGGGCCTCAATGGCCTTGCTGTGGCGGCGCGCGAGCAGGAAATAGGTGCCACCCAGCGCAAACATCGCGGGGAGCACGGCGTAGCTGGGCTTCGTGGGCAGGGCCACCGCGACGAACACGGCCGCGGCAACAAAGAGGGCGCTAATCAGGCTGTACATGGGGGCGGGATGATAGCGCCGGCTCCCGCCGATACAATCGTCGGATGCCCCTGGACCTCGAGCGCATTGAAAAGAAGGCCATCTCCGAGTCCGTAGCGGAACAGCTGCGCCTCGCCATCCTCCGCGGAGAGGTGGCCGTCGGAGAGCGTTTGCCGCCTGAGCGCAAGCTGGCCCCGGCCCTGGGCACCAACCGAAACACCCTGCGCGAGGCGATCCGATCGCTGGAGACGCAGGGCCTGGTGACGGTGCGTCAGGGCGACGGGGTGCGCGTGGCCGACTTCCGCAACGAGGGCGAGCTCAGCCTGCTGCCGGACCTGCTGCGCGTGGCCCCGCGGCCCGAGCGGAACCGCATGCTGGAGGATCTCCTCCACATGCGCCGCAAGATGGCGGTCGAGGTGGCCCGCATGGCTGCGGTGCGCGCGACCGAGGAGGACATCGCCGGGCTGCGCGCCCTGATCGAGCGCCAGGTGCGCAACGACGGCGACCTGCTGCGCATGCTCCAGACAGACCTGGAGATCTACCGCGCGCTGGTGCGGACGGGCTTCAGCGTCATCGGGCGGCTGCTCTTTCGAACCATGGCGCAGCTCAGCCAGGCCTGCCTGGAGCAGGTCCCCGCCTTCATCTACGTGCACCCCGAGTACCTGAAGAACATGAGCGCGGTGGTCGAAGCCATCGCGGCCCACGACGCCGACGCCGCCGGCGACGCGCTGGGCGCGATGCTGGAGGCGACAGACGCAATCCTGCTGGAGCGGATCGAGCTCTTCGGCGATCTCTAGAGCGCCGAACGGGGCTCAGGGGATGAGGACGAGGTCGCCTTCAGCCGAGATGTAGAAGGCCGGGTCGGCCTCGCGCTCGATGGACGGCGCGCCCAGGCCGAAGCCGGGCAGCTCCGGGATCGGGATGCCGCCGAGCTCGTCCAGCGCGCCGGTCACGGTCGGGATGATGAGGTCCACCACCGCGTCCATGAGGTTCTCGGCCACCTCGCCGTCCAGCTCCGGCCAGTCCGAGGTCACGAACTCCATCGTGATCGCCGGGTCGCCCAGTCCGAACTGGATGAGGTTGTCGCCGTCGATGCTCAGGTCCATGTCCGCCGTCAGCGAGACCGCCAGCTGCATCATCAGGCCGTAGGTGCCGCCGGGGTCGCCGTAGACGTTGACCAGCATGTCGCCGAGGCCCATCTCCATGAGCCCGGTCGCGCCCGGCCCGACCACCGGAGGCAGCATGGGCACGGTCTCGAAGCTGATCTCGGTCAGCGGCAGGAAGTCACCCAACGAAGCCAGGTCCAGGCCCAGCTCGCTGCTGTCCATGCTGAAGTCGATGACCCCGGCCTGCCAGACGGCGTGCAGCAGCTGGTTGACGAAGTTGTCGGCCATCGAGATGGAGAAGGCCGGCGTCGGGCCGTACACGGGCAGCTCGTAGTCGCTGCGCATGTAGCTGCCGAAGGTCGACGGCGCGTTCGGCCCGGCGGGCGCCGAGGCGGAGCTGTCGAGGCCGACGGTCATGCCGTTGTCGTCGATGCAGATCTGGCCGGGCAGCGCCGCGATGGTCAGCGGGGTGCCCAGCATGTCGATCTCGGTCTCGATCTCGAGCGCGCCCAGGAAGCCCTGGAGCAGAGCGGGCAGCTGGGACTCGACGATCGGGCCGAGCAGCGCGTTGAAGAGCGGCTCGAAGGTGTCCCAGAGCAGGTTGAAGAGGCCGCCGAAGATGTCGCCCAGGAAGCCCAGGGCCGGCAGGTCCAGCTCCAGGTTGATCACGTTGACGATGGTCTGGTCGAGGATGACCTCGATCTCGTTGCTCGCGTTGACCAGGAAGCCTGCATTGGTGTCCACCAGCACGTGGTCGGCCGTGAAGACCGCGTCCATGGACACGTCCTCTTCGAAGGTGATGAGCCCGAACAGCGCCTCACCGTAGAAGTGACCGGTCAGCGTGATGACGATCTCGAGGTCCTCGAGATCGGCCGTGAAGTCCAGGTAGCCCTTCGGGAAGGTCCCGTTGGGGTTGTTCGGATCCAGGTTGAAGGTCATGTCGCCCAGGCCGATGCTCGTCACGTCGATGAGCAGCTGGCCGCAGACCTCGAGGATCTCGCTGACGATGACGGTCACGCAGTAGGGCGGGCTGGTCCACAGGTTCTGGTTGAAGCTGTCGAAGAGCGTGCTGGTGTCCAGGCCGGTGGCGATGAACTCCTCGAGGACGTCGATGGCCTCCTGGTTCAGGCGCGCCAGGATGCCGTCGTCGTTGAGCTCGTTGACCGGCAGGAACTCGCCCCAGAGGAAGGTCTGGTAGTGGTCGCTGACGTTGCCGTCGCCGTCCACCGCGACGATGTCGAGGCCGTTGAGCCCGCGCTCGGGGGTCATCGTGAACTCGAAGAGGCCGCCGGGCAGCAGCGAGGCGGGCGCGCCGTTGATGTTCAGCGCCGTGACGCCCGTCCAGGGGTCCGTGACCGAGCCGGTCACGAGGACCGTCGGGTTCACGTCCATGTCGATCTCGATGCCGCGCTGCGGCGTCGTGACGCGAATCTGGGGGCCGGTGGAGTCCACCAGGACGGGGCCGTCCTGCGCGCTCAGGCCGTAGGACGGGACCTCGGCGAAGACGGTGAAGATGCCCTCGGCGTTGAAGCGCACGAAGGTGCCCCAGGCCTCGGTGCCGACGAGGTCGGTGCTCAGGTCGACCGGGAAGTCGACCTGGTTGCCGAACTGGTCCCGCATGTCGACGAAGACCTGGATGCCGTCGCCGCGCTCGACGTCGTAGGACGAGAGCGTGATGTCGAGGCTGATGGGCTCCGAGGACTCGACCGTGAA
>JAJDAI010001174.1 GCA_029261955.1 Deltaproteobacteria bacterium
TCGTCGGAGCGAGCTGCTCCCAGCTCAGGCCGCCGCCGCCAGGAAAGGGGCTGCCCTCGACCAGCTCCATCACGATGAACGAGGTGCCGAGGTCGTCGCCCTGGTCGATCAGCTGGACGACCCCGGGCAGCCGCAGCAGCCGCAGCGCCGCAGCTTCGCGCCGGGCTCGGGCGAGATCCGATGGAGCCAGCGCGTGGAGCAGCTTGACGGCCACGTCGCGGCCGAGCAGCGGGTCCTTCGCCCGGAAGACGCTGCCTCCCCCACCCCGGCCCAGCTGATCCATGAGCACATAGCGCCCGGCGACGACCCGACGAACCCCCGCGTCGAGGTGCGCGACTGAGACCGTGTCGGATCCGGGGGATGGCTCAGCCACGGCAGGACCATAACCCGGCGCGCGCGACGAAACCCACGGCCCTGGCCAGCCGGCCCGCCGCTCGCTTCGGCGCGGGCTCGCCGAGCAGGCACAATGCCCCCGGGCTCCATGCGCGGAGCCCGCAGGAGGTGTGATGCGCCTGGCCCTCTGCGTCCTCGCCGCCCTGGCGGCCTGCCCGAGCGTCGACTCCGACGACGACGACTCCTCTGACCCGCCGGCCGTCTGCGGCGACGGGGTCGTGCAGGGCGACGAGTTCTGCGACGACGGCAACGCCGACGATGGCGACGCCTGCGCCCGCGACTGCACGCCGGCGGCCCCGTTCCACGCCTTCGACCAGGTCTTCCTGGACCTGCTGGCGGACTGGGACCTGCCCGGCGGCGCCGTCGCCCTCGTCAAGGACGGCCGCCTCGTCCTGCGCCGGGGCTACGGCCTGGCCGATGTCGAGGCGGATGAAGCGACCCGCTGGCAGGACCGCTTCCGCGTGGCCAGCGTGTCGAAGCCGATCACCGCCGCGGCGGTGATGTCCCTGGTCGAGGAGGGCCTGCTGGACCTCGACGAGCCCGCCTTCGCGCTGCTGGACGACCTGCCTGCTGCCGACCCGGCGGCTGAAGACCCCCGTCTGGCTCAGGTCACCATCCGCGACCTGCTCCAGCACAGCGGCGGCTGGGACCGCGACGCCAGCTTCGACCCGATGTTCTTCTCCACCCAGATCGCCACGGCGATGGGCGTGGAGGCGCCGGCCGAGGCGGAGACCATCGTGCGCTACATGCGCAACGTGCCGCTCGACTTCGATCCGGGCACGGCCTACGCCTACTCCAACTTCGGCTACTGCGTCCTGGGCCGGATCATCGAGCGGGTCGCAGGGGCGCCCTACGCCGAGGTCGTGCGCGAACGCATCCTCGATCCGGCGGGCATCGAGTCCATGGCGCTGGGCCGCTCCCTCCTCGAAGACCGCCTCACGGGCGAGGTGCGCTACTACGGGGCCCCCGGCCAGGGCGTGGCTCCGTCGGTCTTCCCGGGCGAGGGCATGGTCCCGCTGGAGTACGGCAGCTTCTACCTGGAGGCGATGGACTCGCACGGCGCGTGGGTCGCCTCGGCGCCCGAGCTCGCACGCTTCGTCGAGGCGGTGGACGGCCGGCCGGACTTCGCTGATGTCCTGACCCCCTCCGCGATCGACGCGATGACGGCCCAGCCCGCGGTGCCGACCTGGGCGGGATCGCCCTACTGGTACGCCTTCGGCTGGTTGGTCCGCCCGAGCAACGGCGACGCGAACTGGTGGCACGGCGGCTCCCTGCCCGGCACCACCGCGAAGATCATCCGCACCTGGGACGGCTTCACGATGGTCGCGCTCTTCAACGCCCGCGACCCCCAGGCCCAGGTCGGAGGAGCGGTGGACGCCGCGCTCTGGGAGGCGCGCGACACAGTCACCGCCTGGCCGGACTACGACCTGTTCTAGACCGGATCCCTCAGCGCCCTTGGCCCCTCCGCGCCCTTGGCGTGAGAACAAGAACCCGGGAACCCACGAGCCCCTCCCGAGGTCCCTCCCCAAGCCCGGAGGACCTCTCATGCGTTTCCCCCTGATCCTGGCGCTCCTCGCCTCCCCGGCTTTCGCCGACTCCCCCGACTTCGACGACGACGCGCCGTCCGAGTCCATCGACATCGAGCCCCGGCGCATCGATCCCGCCGCGAAGATCACCCGCGGCGTCGTGCAGGTCGCGCGCCCCGACGGCGCCTGGGAGCTCCCCCTGCTCCACACGACCGTCGACGCCGAGATCAGCGGCCTGATCGCCGAAGTCGACGTCACCCAGAGCTACGCGAACCCCTTCGACGAGCCCATCGAGGTGCTCTACCTCTTCCCGCTGCCCGACGGCGGCGCGGTGCACGCCATGACGCTGGAGGTCGGTGACCGCCGCATCGTCGGCCAGATCAAGAAGAAGCAGGAGGCCCGCCAGATCTACGAGGAGGCGAAGCGCCAGGGCAAGACGGCGGCGCTGCTCGACCAGGAGCGGCCCAACGTGTTCACGCAGCGGGTCGCCAACATCCTGCCGGGCGAGACCATCGACGTGACGATCACCTTCGTGGACGTCCTGAAGTACGACCGCGGCGGCTACGAGTGGGTCTTCCCGCTGGTCGTGGGCCCGCGCTACGTCCCGCCGGAGGGCACCGGCTACGGCCCCAGCGGCGACGACTCCGACGCGATCGACGTCCCGATCTCCGAGGCCCCGACCGGCAACCGCGTGGACATCCGCGTGGATCTGGACGCCGGCGTGCGCATCCAGTCCGTGCGCTCCCCGTCCCACGACATCCACGTGGACGAGGAGTCCGAGCAGCGCGCCTGGATCGAGCTCGATCCGGCGGATGACGTGCCCAACAAGGACTTCATCCTGCGCTACGACGTCGCGGGCGAGCAGCCCGAGGCCGCGCTCATCACGCACTACGGCGAGGACGGCGGCTACTTCCTGCTGATGATCCAGCCGCAGGCCGAGGAGCACGTCACCCAGGACGTGATCACGCCGAAGGACCTCGTCTTCCTGGTCGACACCTCCTGCTCCCAGAGCGGCGCGCCCATGGCGGCGGCGAAGCGGGCGATGGAGCTGTCGCTCGAGGGCATGAACCGCAACGACCACTTCTCGATCATGCGCTTCGACAACACGGTCAGCCCGGCCCTGTCCGGCCGCAACACCCCCGCGAAGCGGGCCGAGGCGGTGGACTTCGTGCGCAGCTTCCGCGGCGCGGGCGGCACCAACATGCTCGCGGGCGTCAACAAGGCGATGGACCTGGCCAACGAGGGCGACCGGCTGCGCACCATCCTGTTGATGACCGACGGCTACGTGGGCAACGACAAGGCCATCCTCGGCGCCATCGAGCAGAACCTCGGGCGCAACCGCTTCTTCGTGCTCGGCACCGGCAGCTCGGTCAACCGGCACCTGCTCGATCGCGCGGCGAAGCTCGGGCGCGGCGACCTGATGGTCGTGCGCCCCGACGAGCCGGCAGAGCCCGTGGTCCAGGACTTCTTCGAGCGGATCCGCAGCCCGCTGCTCACCGACATCGAGCTCGATGCGCAGGGCGTCGAGCTGCTCGACGTGCTGCCCGACCCCATCCCCGACCTCTTCGCGGGCCAGCCCGTCATCCTCATGGGCCGCTACGACACCCCCGGCCGGGCCACGATCAAGCTCAGCGGGCGGCTGGCCAACAAGCCCTGGAAGCAGACGATCCGCGTGGACCTGCCGGCGGATCAGCCCGAGCACGGCGCGCTGGCCCAGGTCTGGGCCCGGGGCTGGATCGAGGACCTGGAGACCCGCCAGAACGTCGGCGAAGGCTTCGACGACCGGGACGCCTACGAGGCCGAGATCACCGACCTGGCCCTCAGCTACCACCTGATGAGCCAGTACACCTCCTTCGTCGCGGTGGAGCACAGCGTGCGCACCGACGGCGACCCGAAGGGCGTGCGCGTGCCGGTCGAGACCCCCGAGTTCGTGGAGTACGAGGCGGTGGCTGAGCAGCCAGCGCCCCGCCCCAGCTACGCCTACACGCCTCCTCCGGCCAGCTCACCCGCCGCCACGGGCGCCCTGCGGAGCCCCGTGCGCCGCAAGACCGCGGGCGCCTCCAAGCCCATGCCCGCCGCCGAGCCCGAGCCCGAAGAGGCCCGCGGCAGCTACACGCTGGACAAGCGCACCACGCGCTTCGAGCCGCTGCCCGACCTCAGCAGACGCGGCGGCGGCGGCGACGCGGGCGCGGCCGCGGGCGTGCGGGCCCCCTACCCCATCGGGGACAGCAGCGGCAGCGGCTACGGGGTCGGCGCCCTCCGAGACTCCCAGAAGTCGACGCGTGGGCAGGTCGGGGGAGGAGAGCCCATCGTGCTCGGCGCCCTCGACCGCTCCCTCATCGACCGCGTCGTGCGACGGAACCTGGGGCGGATCCGGACCTGCTACGAGCGCGAGCTCCTGAGCGACCCGAAGCTCGGCGGGAAGGTCGTGATGAAGTTCACCATCGCGGCCGACGGCAGCGTCAGCGCCGCCGAGATCAAGAGCACCACGCTCGGGAGCCCCGCGGTCGAGTCCTGCCTCCAGGTCCAGTTCCGGCGCATGACCTTCCCGAAGCCAGCGGGCGGCGGGATCGTCATCGTGAGCTACCCCTTCGTCTTCCAGCACGAGGACTGAGCCCCGGGCGGGGCGGCTTCGGTCGCCCCGCCTTCACTCCTCGAACAGGAAGACCGGCACCGCCTGAAAGCGCATCGTGGCCGAGAGCAGCGAGCACTCCCCTCGCTCGTCGCGCAGGTCGCTGAGCGCGTCGAAGATCCCGGGCAGCGAGTCCGAAAGCCCGTCGTCGATGCCCGAGTTGGCGATCTCCCCCATCAGCGAGCCCCAGTCCAGGCTCCCGCCGACCACGCCGTGGTGCGGGCCCTCGTCCTCGAGGTTCAGCCGGATCGTCGCGTCGTCGATGATGAAGTCCGTGGCGAAGTCGAAGACCTCGACCGGCACCCGCACCCGCAAGCCGCTCGCGTGCAGCACGCCATCCTCGACCCAGGCGTCGGGGATGCGCGCGGCCTCGTCGTCAGCCGCGAGGCCCAGGGTCTGCCCGCCCTCCAGGCGCTCGTCGGTGCCCACCAGCGGCACGTCGTCGCCGCGGTGCACGACCAGCTCGACGGAGTCGTCGTCCTGGGGATCGTCGAGGCCGATCAGCTCCAGGATGAGCAGCATCCCGCCGTTGTTGATCTCCTGCTGGATGATGGGCTCGAGCGCGAGGGCCTCGGTCTGGTCGAGCAGGATGACGAGGCGCGCGGTGGCGTTGTCGATGCCGGTCTGCCCGTCGGGCGCCACGAAGTCGCCCTGACCGCAGCCCGCCTCGTCGCCTTGCTCCGTGGTCAGCCCGTCCAGGTCGAAGCCCTCGGACACGCCGTCGTCCGCCCGGGCGAAGAGCATCTCGGTCAGCACGATGCTCTGGGACTCGGGCTCCGGCTCGGCGGTGCAGCCCAGCGCGAGCAGGGCGGCGAGTGGAATCGCGCGCTGGATGCGGCTCATGGGCTCCTCCCGTCTCAGGCAGCGTTCTAGCCTGCGCCAGCCCGGAGTGCCGTCAGAATGCACGCCTGCGCCCCATTCATCGGCCCGATGAAGCCTCTATACTTCCGTCGCCATGTTCACGCGCCGCCCGCGACTCCGTCGCTGCAAGGTCATCCGCCCCTACTCCTCGGTGACGACCCGGGCACCTGAAGACGATCCCAAGTCGGCGGGGCTCGATCCCGAGGTGCCCGATCGCATCTGGAAGCAGGTCGAGCGGCTCTACGCGACGGGCGTGCAGCCCGGCATCCAGCTCTGCATCCGGCGCCGCGGCCAGGTCATCCTGCACCGCGCGATCGGCCACGCCCACGGCAACGGCCCGGACGACAAGAAGAACCCGTCCAGGACGCTGCTGACGCCGGCGACGCCCATCTGCATCTTCTCGGCGAGCAAGGCCATCACGGCCATGCTCATCCACCACCTGGACGACGAGGGGCTGCTGCACGTCGACGACCGCGTCGCGCACTACATCCCGGAGTTCGCGCAGCAGGGCAAGGAGTGGATCACGCTGCGCCACGTCCTGACGCACCGCGCAGGCATCTCGGTCGTGCCCTCGGAGTACAACAAGCCCGAGCTCCTGGGCGAGCAGGACCTCATCCTGCGCCTGCTCTGCGAAGCGGAGCCCAGCAGCCGCGCCGGCGGGCGCCTCGCCTACCACGCGCTCACGGGCGGCTTCATCCTGGGCGCGATCATCGAGCGGGTGACGGGCAAGCCCATCCGCCAGGTCCTGGACGAGGTCGTGCGCACGCCGCTGGGCCTGAAGGACTTCGACTACGGCATCGCGCCGGAGCGCCTCGACGAGGTCGCGACCAACTACTACACCGGCCCCAACGCCCCCTGGCCCATCTCCCGGGTGCCGCACCAGTCGCTGGGCATGAGCTTCCGCAAGGCCACGGAGCTGTCCAACTCGCCCGCCTACCTCACCGGGGTCGTGCCCTCGGGCAACATCATCGGCACGGCGGACGAGGCCTGCCGCTTCTTCGAGATGATGCGCAACGGCGGCGAGCTCGATGGCCACCGGGTGTTCAGCAAACGCACGGTGGACCGGGCGATCACCGAGACGGCCTTCCTGGAGATGGACTTCTCGCTGCTGCTGCCGATCCGCTACGGCTCCGGCCTGATGCTCGGCGGCAAGGGGCTGTCCCCCTTCGGCCCCAACACCCGCCGCGCCTACGGGCACCTCGGCTTCATCAACATCATGGTCTGGGCCGACCCGCAGCGGGAGCTCAGCGCGGCCTTGATGACCACCGGCAAGCCCTTCATCAGCCGCCATCTGCTGCCCCTCTGGGGCCTGCTCTCCGCCATCAGCAAGGGCATCCCGACGACCTGAGCGCGACCTTGCGGTGAAAGGAACCCGTTCCCACCCTTCTAGAGGGGCAGGGTCGGCGCGCTGGACCGGACGCCTCCCGCGCGTGACCGGGCGGCTGGATCGGGCCAGCCTTTCCCCCCGCCGCTGGCAAGAGTCGTGAAGTAGGGTGGTTTCTGGATGGCAACGACGCTGAGCAGCTCGGATCGACGACGTGCGCAGCAGGTGCGCAGCCGGGTCCTGGTTCTCTGCGCGCTGGCCATCGCGGTGTGGCTGGGCGTCCTC
>JAJDAI010001175.1 GCA_029261955.1 Deltaproteobacteria bacterium
CGGCGTACTGCAGGCGCTTCAGATCCAGGGGGAGCTTCCGGAGGATCTCGATGAAGTCGTGCGTGCTCCAGGGCGAGCGCGCGTGGATGAGCAGGGGGCGGCCGGCGCCGTCGATGCCGATGACCGCGTGGCTCCACCGCCGGGCCTGCTGCGACCAGACGTTGCGCCCGTCGCAGCTGAGCATGCGGATGCTCTGGACGACCGTGTCGTAGCGCTTCATCAGCGGCTCGTGCTCCTCGCAGCCGCGGTCGATGATGCGGACGGGGGGATCGGCGGCGTCCTTGTTCCCGAAGGCCAGCAGGTCCATGTCCCTGCTGACGTGGCTGTTGTTGACGTGCTGACCGCTGCGCATGAAGGACACGCTGGTCCTGTGGTCGCCCTGGTACATCGAGGCGTTGATGGCCGCGAGCAGGCCCTTGTCCGCCGCCCAGGCCTTCGCGGTCTTCGTGGTGCCGCCGCCGGTCGAAGCGGAGGCGAGCACCAGCTCGAACCTGCTCGGATCGACGCGCAGGACGCGGATCCTGGAGTCCCCGGCCGAGCTCTTCTGAGGGGAGTCGAAGACCCCGAGGTCGAGCCCCGGCTGCAGCGCCGTCCAGGGATCGGGCTCCGCGTGCGCGCGGGGGATCAGCAAGAGAAGGAGGAAGAACAGACGGCTCATGCGGATCGGGACACGCGCTGCAGCGGATCTGTTCCCGGGCTCCTGCCTGGCGGGCGCCGCAGGGGGGATGAGGCCCTTGCCGCTGGCGCGGCCAGTGCATGATCCCGGGGTCATGCGCATCCTCCTGCTCGCCCTGCTGCTGATCGGCTGCCCCCCGCAGCTTCGAAACAACGACGACGACGACGTCACGGCCGACGACGACGACCTCGTCGCGGACGACGACGACACGGGCGTGGACCTGGCTGTGCTCGACGCCGACGCCGGCTGCGGCCTGCTCCCGACCCCGAACCCGATGCCCGAGGGCAACGTGCTCGTCTCGCTGGATGCCGATGGCTCGCTGTCCGTGTCGCACTTCGCCTTTTCGGAGGGCTGCTGTCCCGAGATCGGCGTCTCGGCGGCGCTGACCGACCGGATGATCCGGGTCGAGGTCGACCTCTTCAACGACTTCTGCGAGTGCATCTGCACGCTGGACGTCGTCTACACGCTCTCGGGTGTGCCCTCGGGCGAGTGGCTGCTCGTGGTGAACGGCCAGGAGCTGATCGAGGTCGATGTCCCCTGAGGATCGCCGCGCTCTGCCAGAATCCGGCCGTGCGATGGCTGATCCTGCTTCTGGCTGGCTGTGTGACCCCCGGGATTCCGGGGACGCCGCCCGGTGATCCGCCCCCCAGCGACGACGACGACTCGGCCGACGACGACGACTCGGCCGACGACGACGACTCGGCCGACGACGACGACTCGGCCGATGACTGCCCCCCCGGCGTGATCTGCATCGACTCCCTGCCCGCGACGGTCAGCGGCACGACCGAGGGCGCTCCCTCGGACTTCGCCAACTACGGCTGCGCCCCCGAGGTGGACGAGTCGGGCCCCGAGCTCGTGTACCGCGTCGCCATCGACCAGAGCGGCTTCCTCGGCGCCGCCCTGTCCGTCGAGGCGCCGGACACCGACCCGGACGTGCACATCCTCGCCTCGCTCGACCCGGACGACTGCCTCGCCCGCGGCCACTGGGATGCGCACAGCGACGTGGACGCCGGCTTCGTGTGGGTCGTCGTGGACACGTGGGTGGACGACGCCGGCCCCGATCTCTCCGGGCCCTTCACCTTGGAGCTCGGCCTGCTCCACCCCTCCAGCGGCGACTGCACGACCGAGGTCAGCGAGATCGACCGCATCAACGACGGTGGCGTGCCGCTCGCGATGCCCGCCACGGGCCCCATGGTGCTGGAGGCCCACCTCGTCACCGTGGACGACGGCTACGGCACCCAGGGCGCGGGGCCCTGGCCGCAGAGCATCACCGAGAACATCCCCGCCCACTACGTCACCTCGGAGGGCGCCTCGGGCTTCGTCATGCGCCGCAGCCAGAGTTGGGCTCCCCAGGAGAACAGCGAGTTCGGGCAGGCCGCGCACTACAACAAGCTGCCGACGCTCGATGAGGCCTGGTACGTGAACATGATGTGGGCGGACCGCCCCGACCCCGGCACGCGGATGATCCTCACCAACCCCGCGAACGGCCGCTCCGTCGTCGCTTCGGCGGGCTTCGAGACGGGCCCCGGCAACCTCGACCACGTCGGCGGCACGACGGAGGAAGCTCACCGCTACCTGGGCACCGGCCACCTGGGCCAGCTGAGCCTCGGCTTCGCGGTCGACCAGGACCTGCCGCTCGGCCCCATCGTCTGCGAGTGATGCGCCCGCTCTGGACCCTGCTGGAGTACTTCGCCAACTCCCCCGAGATGTGGGCGACGGTGGCCCTGGTGGCCTTGTTGGGCGGGCTGCTGGTCGGGCAGGTGCCGGGCCTGTTGAGGCGCTCGATCTGGGCCTTCATGGGGGTGCTGCTCGGGGTGCTCGCCTTCGCGGGCCGCTACGCCTTCATCGAGGAGGTGGCGCTGGGCCTCGCGGTGATGCTCGGGCTCGCGGTGCCGAGGCGGGCGCGGATCCCGGCCGCGCTGCTCGCCATCCTGGCGGCCGGCCTCGTGCCCAGCTTCGACGACCCGGGGACCTACCAGCACAAGGAGGGCGTGCCGATCGTCGACGCGGTCTCGGTCGAGGTGCTGGCCCGCGGCTTCCTGATCGCGACCGACCTCGACGTCGTGCCCGACGGCCGGGTCTTTGTGGCGGAGCACCGGACGGGCAAGATCGACCAACTGGTCGAGAGGGATGGGGCCTGGGTCCGCGAACCCTTCGCTGTCGTGCCCTTGCCCGATCTGAACAGCCTCGACTTCTGGGCCGTGGAAGCGGGGCTCTGGGGCATCCAACACCACCCCACCGAGCCCTGGCTCTACGCCATGGCGATCGACCGCTTCGAGGCCCAGGAAGGCCTCGCTGCCCGCGCCGTGCCCCGGGGCTTCAGCCGCGTCGTCCGGATCCGCACCGACGGCGAGCCCGTGCTCGAGACCATCCTGAGTGACCTGCCGGCCGCCCCGGTGCACAACGGCGGCGCCCTGGCCTTTGGGCCCGACGGCATGCTGTACGTCACCATCGGTGACTGCAACGGGCCGCCCGAGGCCATGGAGGACCCGTCCGATCTGCGCGGCACGATCCTCCGCGTGCGCCCCGATGGGTCCATCCCCGAAGGCAACCCCCACGGCCCCGTCTTCGCCTGGAATTTCCGAAACCCCTACGGCCTGACCTTCGTGGGCGAGGACCTCTGGCTGACCGAGAACGGCGCGGAGTGCTGCGACCGCCTGCTGCGCTGGGACGGCGATCACGCCGAGGTCTACTTCGACTCCGGTCGATCCCGCCCCTCGCCCACCGGGCTCGTCCTGGTGCCGCCGCACGCGCCCTACGCCTCCACCGGGGACCTGCTGTTCGGGACCTGGCACACGATGACGCTGCACCGCGCCCGTCCCGAGGATCCGCGGATCCACCAGATCGTCCTGCCGAGGAACCGCGAGGTGAAGGGCGACGACCGCCGGAGCGAGTTCGGTGGAGGCATCACCGGGCTGTCGGTCGCGCCGGACGGGGTGGTCTGGTTCTCGACCCTGGATTCAGTGGGGCGAATCACGCGGCTCGACCCGCCGTGAGCACTAGCTTCCCCCCATGCGCTTCGCCCTGCTCCTGCTCTTGATCGGCTGCCCGGACCCGGCAAGGGACGACGACGACTCGTCCATCGAATCCGACGACGACGACTCGTCCGACGACGACGACGCGGCTGACGGCTGCGACGGCCTCTCCCTCCCCACCCTGCGCACCGGCGATGTCGCGGCCGCGGCGCGGGGCGAGGCGCTGCTGCTCGACGGCTCCCTCGGCCAGTCCGCTCGTCGGTGTCTGGGCGACGGCGCCCTACCTGCACAACGGCTCGATCCCGGATCTCGTCGGCCTGCTCGACTCGAGCCAGCGGCCGGCGGGCTGGCAGCGACTCGGCGCGGAGGAAGCGGACTACGACCCGGCGCGCGTCGGCTGGAGATTCACCGCCGCCATCGGTGGGGACCCCGACACCTTGGAGG
Source organism: Deltaproteobacteria bacterium (assembly GCA_029261955.1). GTDB lineage: Bacteria > Myxococcota_A > UBA796 > UBA9615 > UBA9615 > CALCXL01. The sequence goes on from JAJDAI010001175.1 coordinate 4,096, forward strand.
GCCGCCGGGTCTACGACACCAGCCGCCCGGGCCTGTCCAACGCGGGCCACAGCTACGGCGACGTGCTCAGCGAAACGGAGCGGGCGGACCTGCTCGCCTACCTGAAGACCCTGTAGCCTGCGCGCCATGCGATTCCTGGCGATGCTTCTGCTCCTGGTCGGCTGCCCCGCGGTCGACGACGACGACGACTCCGCGGCGGAGGACGTCTGCGCCCACAGCAACCCCGGCCAGGTGCACGTGCTCACCACGGGCTTTCGGGGCAGCGAGGGCCTGTGCTTCTCCGACGACGGCCGCCTCTTCGTGGGCGACGAGGACCTCGTGGCCGAGGTCTTTGCTGACGGGACCTGGGCCGAGGTCGCCAGCGTGCCCGCCATCATCGGGCTGGCCTGGTGGAACGGCTCGCTCCTCGCCGCCTCCTCGGATTCGGGCCTGAACAACGACCTGGACGGCGTCTACCGCGTCGACGTGGACAGCGGGGACGTCGAACTCATCGGCCAGGGCATCCCCGGCGCGAACTTCATCACCGTCACCCCCTGGGACACGCTGCTCGTCACCGACCCCCGGGTCGACGAGATCCAGGAGCTGACCGCCGCTGGCGACGTCACCACCTGGCTGCCCGACCTGCTCAGCCCCAACGGCACCGCCTTCACCGCCGACCGCACCGCGCTCTGGTCGGTCACCACCTACGCCGACCCGCAGCCCGTGTGGCGCACGCCCATCACCGATGGCGTGGCCGGCGTGCCGGTCGAGGTGGCGTCCTTCGGGGCCGGCGACGTCTCCGACGGCGTCGCAGTGGGCCAGAGCGGCGCGCTCTACGTCGTGCAGAACATCGGAGGCCGGGTGGACCGCGTGCTGCCTGACGGCACCATCGAGCTGGTGGCTGATGGCGTGCCCTGGGGCGCCAGCATCGCCTTTGGTGAGGGCCCCGATTGGGACGCGTGCTCGGTCTACGCGACCTCGCTCTTCGGGCCCGAGATCTTCCAGGTGGAAGTCGGTGAGCCCGGCCTCGCGCCCTTGCGCTAGGTTCCGCCGATGTTCCGACTCCTGATCTTCCTCCTGGCCTTGAGCACCCTCGGCTGCGGCCGGCGCCCCGGCGGCGGCGGCGACGACGACGGCGCTCCCGCGGCGGCGGACGACGACGACGCGGCGGACGACGACGACGCGGCGGACGACGACGACGCGGCGGACGACGACGACGCAGCGGACGACGACGACGCGACGGGGGACGGCTTCATCGTGCTCAGCTCCGAGCCCAGCGGCTCGCTCAAGCTGCCCGCCGCGGCGATCATCATCCGCAGCCCCGGCGTGGGCCTGCAGGTCGGGCTCATGGCGGGGGAGAACTTCAGCTGCGCCGCCTTCCGAGAGCAGTACATGCCCACCGTCGACGCGCTGGTGGCGGCGTTCCAGAGCGAGCAGATCACCGTCGATGAGTTCGTCGCGGGCGCGAACGAAGCTGTGCTCGACCTCTTCGGCCGCGACCGCTGGTTCCTCTACTTCTTCACCGAGACCGACTCCGACGAAGACGCCCCCGTCTCGCTGAGCGAGGGCTCGTGGCCCGACCCGGTGGCCTTCTACTTCGGGCGCACCAGGAGCTCGATCGACCCCGACGACGACGATTTCCAGGCCGAAGGCCTCTCCTTCACCGGCTCCGCGGACTCCTGGACCGGCGTCGTCGAGGAGGCGGGCACCGAGCTGCTGGGCAGCTTCGAGGTGGCCGACGACTGGGACGGTGGCTCCTGGGAGGGCAAGTCCGTCTCGGCCTTCGGCGACGTCGTCACCCCCTACTGCGTCTACGACTCGCGCACGCCGTAGGGCGCTGCTTGCGCTTGGGCTACTTGCGCTTGCGCACCGTGCCCGAGACCTCCAGCGCGGAGACCCAGCCGGCGCCGAGCACCTCGTCCATCGCGTCGGCGGGGATCTGAACCGTGAGCACGTCGCCCGCGACGGTGTTCACGACGGCGCCGAGCGCCTCGACCGCAGCCCGAGCGTCCTCGGGCGCGCCTTCACCGAGCTTCAAATAGCCCGTGATCGGTCCCGCCTGAAGGCCGGCCATCACCGCGCCCAGGCCGGCGATCTTGTTCTTCGCGGACTCGTCGCCGAGCAACGCCAGGGTGGACCAGGCCCCGTCCGTCGGAAGCGCGCGGGGGCTGCCGTGCACGAGGTGCAGGTCGCCGGCGCGGCTCGCCTGGGCCGAGGTCAGGCCCTCGGGCAGCGCGGCGGCTTCGTCAGCCCGCAGCACGATGGCCCAGACCACGCGAGCCGAGGGGCCGTCGGTCGAGGGCTTCGCAGCCTCCGGGGTCGGCGTCGGATCGGGCTCCGGCTCCTGGACC
>JAJDAI010001176.1 GCA_029261955.1 Deltaproteobacteria bacterium
GGGGGAACGACTCCCGGAAGGCCGTGAGCGCCGAGTCGACCAGGGAGCCGTGCTGGGCCCAGCTCCAGTTGTTGGCCACCTCGTGGTCGTCCCAGGTCGCCAGCAGGGACGTGGCGCGGCTGACGTCCTGGAGCCCCGTCGTCTCGAGGGCCTCGTCCCAGAAGCCGCGGTAGTGATCGAGGGTGCTGGAGCCGTCGGCGTAGACCGTGTCCCCCAGCAGCAGCATCAGGTCGGGCTCCTGCCCCGCGGCGTGCCCCAGCGAGGGCCAGGGCGCGCCCGCGCGACCCAGGCAGGACACCACGGCGACCCGCATGGGCCGGCTGGCTCCGGGCGCGAGCGCGGTGCGGAAGGTGCCCAGCTCGGAGCGGCGCTCGCCGAGGGGATCGGCGGCGTAGAGCTCGTAGAGCGTGTCGGGCTCCAGCCCCGTCACCTCGAAGCCGACGATGCCGTCGGTCACGGGCAGGGGATCCGAGTCCAGGACCAGGACGGCGTCGTCGAGCCGACCCACCCGGACCACCACCTCGGCTTCGGTCGTGCGGAGCGCGAGCAGCACGGCGTCGGGCAGCGCGTCGGTCACCTGGATCCCCGAGGGGAAGCGGCCGGAGTCCACCTCCCCCAGGACCTCGAAGGGATCGGGCGCCGGGGTGGAGTCGTCGTCGTCCCCGGGCACGGGATCGTCCTCGGAGGGCGGATCGTCGCCCGCGTCCACGGCGCAAGCGGGCGCGAGTGGGAGGGCGGCGAGGGAGAGGAGGACCGAGCGTCGGGTGGCCATGGGCTGGAGCCTACACGCGAGGCGGGGCTTCCTTCTCGCCCCGGAGCCCAGCCCTGGCCGATCCGATGCCGCGATCTCCAGAGCCGGTCTAGGGTTTCCGAAGGTCTTTCGAGGTCGGTCTGGGGAGGGCTGGGTTTCGAGGGGCCGCCGCAGAGGGGTCGCGGCGCTGGAGCCATTCAGGCTCTTCACGCAGCCACTCGCAACGAGGGGTGTGAAATGCGCGCGATCCAAGCGACCCGATTCGGAATCCTGTTCCTGACCAGCCTCGGCCTGACCCTGGCCGGCTGCCCGGGCATCAGCGGCGGCGGCGGCGGAGGTGGAGGCGCCGACGGCGACCCCCTGGCTGCCCTGAACTCCGGGATCCTGCTGCCGGGCCAGGGCCAGACCCTCGACAACCCGGCCACGGACGAGAGCATCGACGTGACCGGCGAGACCGGCGGGATCATGCCGCTCTACCCGGGCGGCACCGTCACGGTCACCATCCCCTTCTTCGCGCCCGACGCGAACGTGATCGGCGCGGGCATCCGCTTCGGCGACTCGGGCCCGGTCCAGGTGGTGCCCATCGACGGCGCGATCGGCGTGTCCGAGGGCACCCTGACCTTCGACTTCCAGGTCCCCGCCAACATCTGCGACAACCTGAGCAGCATCTGCCACGACATCCGCTGCTACGAGTTCGCGGTCACCGACGCCGGCATGGTCTCCGCCGCCAACATCAACCAGGTGGCCCTCGCCTGCGGCAACTGCGACGAGCCCAGCTGCCAGTCCCTGCTCACCGACTGCGAGGGTGAGTGCATCAACCCCGAGGACTGCGCCAACGGCGAGACCTGCGTGGACGGGAACTGCGTCGGCGAGGGCGACCTGCGCTTCACCATGCGCTGGAGCGCCGAGACCGACGTCGACCTGCACGTGATGACGCCCGCGGGCAACGAGATCTACTACAGCAACACCACGGCCGACGGCGGCACGCTCGACCACGACGACACCTCGGGCGGGCCCGGTTCGGTGGAGAACGTCTTCTTCGTCGACCCCCTGGCCGGGACCTACGAGTTCTGGGCCCTCAACTACGGCGGCAGCAGCGCGCCGGTGCCCTACACCATGGAGGCCGCGACGCCGAACGGCACGCTGCTCAGCGAGGGCGAGACCCTGCCCGCGGAGAGCGTCGACGGCACGCACTACACGATCTCGTTCAGCCCCTGAGGGGGCGATCGAGCGCGGGCGCGGTTGCGACGAAGCTGCGACAGAGCGGGCGCGCGCGGTGATGGGGATCGGGCAGCGGGTGGATCGCCTTCGAAGACGACCGCTCCTGGACCTGCGAGGCGACGACCGGGACCCAGCCGCGCGATCAGGCCCTCCGCGCCCGAGCCCGGCGCGCGATCTGCTGCAGGCGATCCGGAGGCCACTCGGCCTCGAGGTAGGGCAGCGCCACGACGTCCGTCGCCTCCAGCAGGCCGAGCCAGCCCGCCAGCGCCAGCTCCCCCGACGCGGTGAGGGGGTCATCCCCAGCGGCCAGCAGCACCGCCTCCACCAGCCGGGCGCCGGACTGGAGCTCACCCGCCTCCCGCAGCCACGCGGTGTTCACGGCGTCGAGGGCCGCGTGGGCGTTCCCCTCGGCCAGGGCGCGGTCGGCCTCGAGCACCGCGTGGCGCAGCGCGTGCACGAGGTCGTCGCGCGAGTCCGGCAGCGGCTCGATCAGGCGGCGCAGCGGCCCCAGGCCGCAGCGGTCCGCCCCGGGGATGTCGACCTCACCCAGCACCTCCAGGGCCTCGTCGCGGCGCCCCGCGCGCAGCAGCGCGACGGCCAGCAGGTGGGCCCGATGCTGCTCCCGCCCCCGAACGGGCTCACGCAGCAGGGACGCAGCCTGCTCCCAGCGGCCGTCGTCCGCCGCGAGGGCGGCCCGGAAGAGGCGGATGTCCGGCTCGCCGGGGAAGCGCGCGCTGATCCCGGAGATCACCTCGTCCGCCACGGCTCGGTGCCCGGCCTGCAGCAGCAGCGCCGCGCGCCCGAGGTGCGCGCGCACCACCCCGTCCATCCCCCGCAGCTCGACCTGGACGACCGCGCGGATCCGGTCGGCGTCCAGCCGCCGGCAGGCCTCCAGGTTCGCGGGATCGAAGATCGTCTGACCGTGTCCGCAGGGAGCGCGCAGCCCGACCTGCAGCGACGGCAGCTCCCCCAGCGGCCGTGGGGCGCAGGCGGGGACCTCCGGAGGAGCGCACCGCTCCAGCCGCCGCGAGCGCAAGCCCTCGCGGGTCCGCAGCCGCAGGAAGAGCCCCCCGCCTCCCAGGCTGCCCATCTGCGGCGACGAGCCCCAGGGCAGCTCCTGCCTCCACATCGGCTCGAAGCCCTCCCAGGACCAGGCGCGCAGCTCGCGTCGGCCATCCGGGAAGCCCACGTTCAGGACGAGCAGCCGCTCCGGCCCCGCCAGGCCGAAGGAGACATCCTGGCGAGCGCCCGGCAGGTCCTCGATGGCTCCGAGCAGCGCGGTGCTTCCGTCATCCCGCAGCAGCGCCAGCGCCAGCCTGGCCTCGCCCATGTCGAAGCCATGCGCGTCCCGCAGTCGGTCCTTCTGCTCGGTCTTGGGTGCCAGCAGCAGCCCCACACGCAGCGGATCGACGTTGAGGCGCACCTGCTTGACCCCGAATGACCACAGCTCGCTCGCGAAGCGGGTCGAGGGGCGGCCGTCGACGGTCCAGCAGGTGGGCGCGCCGACGCGGGGATGGGCGATCACCAGGTCCGCCTCCTCGTTCCCCGAGAAGCGGCGCACCCGCACGTCGAGGTCGCGCACGACCCCGCGGTCCCGATCCAGCAGGTGCACGAGCCCGGGGTGCCCCGCCGGGTCTGGAGGCCCCGCGATCCAGAGCAGCCGGCCCCGGCGGACGATTACGAGGGAGCTGGCGTCCGGGAACTCGGGCTGGAGGCGGGCCCAGCTGAGCACGCAGGGGACCGCCAGGTCGTAGGTGCCGATCCAGCGACCGTCCGTGATCTGCAGCAGCGTGTCGCCACGAGCCACGGTGTGCGGCCACCAGTCCCGGCCGGCGTGAGGCAGGACCACGCGCCAGGCCCGCTGCGCCGCGGGATCGAACCAGATCAGCCGATCCCCGCAAGTCCAGACCGCCAGCTCGCGCTCGCCCTGTCGGACCAGACCCGGCTGCTCGGGGCCGCCCGCCGTGAGGTCCCGCTGGTCGGGAGCGAAGCCGGGGACCAGCTCCTCGATCCGGCTGTGTCGCTGGGCAGCGGCCCGGCAGCGTTCCGCGTGCCGGTCCCAGCCGCTCTTCTCGGTTGCCCCCTGGGCCGCGAGCTCGCAGACCTCCGCCGCAGCGAGCAGGTCGGGGACCCGCGAGGGAGCGGGCGCGCCCTCGAGCAGCTCCTGCACCCCGGCCAGGGCGTGGAGCGCCGCGGAGGTCTCTTGCGCCCGCCTTCGCGCCGGCTCGATCGAGGCGCGCAGCCGCTCCGCTCGCGCGCGGTCCTCCGGGGGCAGCTCGCGGACCCGCAGCTCGCGCAGGATGCCCGCCGCCTCGTCGATGGCCCCGTCCTTCAACGCGCTCGCGGCGGCATCGAGCCCGTCCAGCGCCTCCCCGGTGCGCTGACGACGCAGCGCGGCGTGGAGCCTCGCCAGGGTCGGCGCCGCCACCGGCTGGCCGTCGAGGAGGCGACGGTGCGGCGCGACGAGGAGCTCGGCGCGGGCCTCGTCCCCAGCCTCCAGCGCCTCCTCGGCTCGCTGCAGCGCGAGGGCGGCCTCCCGACAAAGCACCGCGGCCTCGCGACGGCTGGTCTCCTTCAGGGCGAGCAGGTGGCCGAAGCAGGGCGCTGCCCCCGCTGCGTAGCTCCGCTGCTCCGCCTCCGGCAGGAGCTCGAAGCGCTCGAGCGCCTCCGCCAGGGCCCCCCGCTCGCAGCAGGCGTCGATCTCGGCCCGGAGCGCGGCCGCCTGCTGCTGCGCCACGGCCCGCTCCAGGCGAGCCTTCAGCTCCTCGCCCCCCTCCCCGCCCGTCAAGGCAGCCGCGTGCTCGAGCGCCGCCCGCGCCTCGGTGAGCTGCCCGGCGTCCAGCGCCGCCTCCGCCCGGCGCAGGGACGGCTGTGCCAGGCGACGGCCCAGCTCACGCCTCCGTGCGCGAGCCGCTGCATCCGCCGGGTGGGCCCGCAGGAACACATCGAGCAGCGGCAGCTGCTCGCCCTCGCTCGAGCCCTCGAGCCGGGCGAAGAGCTGGCCGCGAGCAAGGTCGCGGCGCTCGTCGGCGAGTCGGGCGAGCGCACCCGCGGCGGCGCGCACCTCGGGCAGGACCGCACAGGGCCCGGAGTCCACGCCGGCCAGCAGCGCCTCGGCCTGAAGCAGGTCGCCGGCGGACACCGCGCTGCGGGCGGCGGCGGCCAGACCGACGGAGCGGCGGGGATCGGAGGCGCGCCGCGCCCACCCCTGACAGGCCTCGCGGTCGCCCCGTCGCCCCGCCGCTTCGCACAGCAGGCCCGCCACGCGGGGATCGTCCTGCACCCCCGGCGCGAGCTGCGCGACCAGGGCGGGGCACTCGCTCCAGGCCGCCAGGTGATCGACGAGCAGCTCCAGCAGCGCGACGCTGGCGTCGAGGCCCCCGCCGCGCTCGCGGAACGCGCCCCGGAGCAGGAGCTCGGCGCCCTCGAAGTCGTACTCGGCGAGGGCGGCGGACGCGGCGAGCAGGGGATCGTCGTCGGGCAGCAGTGCCGGCACCGGGCCCGGTGAAGCCAACTCGGGAGCCGCGAGCTCGAGCCCATCGAGCTGGCCCCAGACCCAGGAGCGCGCGTCGTCGTCCAGCTCGGCGATGACGGCGTGGGCCGCGTCGCGCTCCCAGAGGCGGTGCTGCAGCGAGATGGTGCCCTCGTCCGCGCCCTGGACCACCTCCAGGTGCTCCCCGTAGCGGCGGATCAGGAGGCTCTGCAGCGCTGCCTTCTGGTGGTAGCGCCGCTCTTCGGCTGCCTTCCCGAGGCCCCGGTCGGTGGGGTTGACGCGGTGGATGAGGGAGATCAGCCCCGCGGCGTCCGCCGGCTGGGCCCCCCCGAGCACCGCGTCCACGTCCAGCGGCCTCTCACCACCCTGTCGTCGTCGCGCCATCCGGGGAGTCTAGTGGATCCCCGGACCCGCTCCAGGGAGCCCCGCTCCCGGGCGTCGAGGCAGAACCCCGTTGTGATCCCGCGAATCCGGAGCTAACTGCCGCGCTCATGGCCCGATGCGACACGACCACCGCCCCGCAGACCCCAGCCCCCGACACCCGGGAGGCCCTGGAGCTGCTCGAGAAGCTCGCTGCGGCGAAGGCGCTGCCTGACCTGGCGGACATCCTGGAGGCCGCCGGCTATGCGCCAGCCCTGGACGGCCCCTGGAGGCCGCTGCTCCGGGAGCTGGCCGAAGGCGACGGCCGCGTCTGGGGACTGGCCTGGCTGGGGCGCCGCGTCCGGATCGCTCCCAAGGCCTCGCTGTGCACCGCGCTGCGGAGCCCTCGCCAGCGCGAGGCGATGTGCGAGGCCTCCCATGGCGGGGAGAAGCTCCTGCTCCGCCAGCTGATCCTGGTGCTCGAGCCCGCCCTCGCGCGCAGCCTGCAGCAACGCATGATTCAGGAGGCCGCAGCCGAGTTGGAGGCGGAGACCCCGAGGCCCGAGCTATCCGCCCCCAGCGCCGGGTGGCGAGCCTGGCTGGGCTCCTTCGGGCTGCCAGACCTGCTCGATCTGCCGGTGGCCGACCTCATGCTTGGGCTCCTGTCCGAAGCGAGCGCCCGGTGGCTCCAGCACCGGGGCGAGTGGACCGCGGCCCGCACGCTGGACGCGCGGGTCTACAAGGGGAGCCGGCGCTGGGGCAAGAACACCCAGACGGTGCCGCCGGAGGTCCGCGTCGACCTGGTGGCCTCCCTGCATCAGCAGCTCATCGACGACCGGCTCGCCCGGTCGCAGCCCGAGCCGCCCGCCCCGCCCGATCCCGAGCGATGGCCCCGGGTCGCGGCCCTCAACAGCTCGGCGCGCGCGATGCTTCAGGAACAGCAGCGGCGCTTCGGGCGGGAGTGGCTGCTGGCGTCCAGCCCCGGCACCTTCGATCTCGAGCTGGAGCCCCCGCGGCTCTCCTGGACCGAGCACGCCGGGCGCTGGCAGTCCGGCTGGCAGGTGGATGTGCGGCTCACGCCCGAGCTGAGCCTGCGCACCGGCGATGACGTGCAGCCCCCCTTCTGGCTGACGCGAGCCGTGCTCGGGCAGCTCCTCGACCGGCTGTCCCAGGATGCCGGCGAGCTGGGGCTGCTCGACGAGCTCGAGCTGGACCTGGGCTACCGCCCGGTGGACCGGCTGCTCGCCGCGCTGCTGGTCCCCGAGGCGGACGGCGGGCACCCCAAGCTGGGCTGGGGCGTGCGGGAGGACCGCGACGGGCTCTGGATCTCGCCCCTGTGGTGCGAGCAGAAGGCCCGCGGCGGCTGGAGGACCCGGCTGGTGAGGGGCGGCGAGGTCGCAGAACTCCCGCTGTTCGCCGAGGAGCCGGGGGACGTGGGCGCGATCACGGCCCTGGCCGGGCTGCAGGCGGAGACCGCGTACATCTCGGACTCGGATCTGAGGCGGGCGGGCCACGCGCCGGGCCGGCTGCCCCTCGCCCTGCAGCGGCTGCGGGGCCATCCACGGCTCCTGCTGCAGATCGGCGCCGAGCGGCCCCTGCAGGTTCGGAACGAGCTGCTTCAACTCCAGATCCAGCGCGACGAGCGGGGCGGCGTCGAGATCGAGATGCGG
>JAJDAI010001177.1 GCA_029261955.1 Deltaproteobacteria bacterium
GGGCGATGATCCGCATGAGCGCGAGCTGGAGCGGCCGGTCGTGAGCGTGCGCGTAGCCGAGCCCGAAGAAGCGCGAGGCGAGGTCCTCGCCCCGGATCTGCACCGTGCCGCGGCGGACGCGGCGCAGGGAGACGGCGCCGAAGGGGGAGGGCAGCGCGCGGTAGCGACGTCCGATGGCCACAGTCAGTCTCCGAGGGCCAGCAGCCAGGCGGCGCCGGAGTCGAAGAATGCCCCATCGGGCGAGCAGCCGCCCACCCTCGGGCGCTCAGCGGGCGACGCCGCGGAGCCAGACCCGCTCGGGTCGCGCCAGGGCGCCCAGGTCCTGGCGGGGATCGGTCTCGAGCACGAGCAGGCTCGCTTCGCCGCCAGCGCGCAACGAGCCAAGATCGGAGAAGTTCCAATACTCCGAAGCACTTGAGGTGCCTGACATCAAGATCTGCTCGAAGGTCATCCCGGCCCGCTGCAGGTGGTCCAGCTCCCGCCCGTCGATGCCCGCGGTGCGCGAGTTGCCGAGGTCCGTGCCGTAGAGCACCCGCGCGCCGGCCTGCTTCAGGGCGCGCAGGTTGGCGATCGCGCCCTCGCTGGCTCCGAAGGCCCCCAGGGTGCTCACCACCGCCTTGCCCGACCAGCGCGCGGCCTGGGTCGCCGTGAGCGAGCTCACCGGGGTGTGCGCGAGCAGATCCGCGCCTGCGTCCGCCGCCGCGTCCGCCTCAGCCCCGTTCAAGGCGTGCGCGGAGACGAGCAGACCCCGGGCGTGCGCCCGCTCCACCGCGGCTCGGGCGGCCTTCGGACCCAGGCTGCGCCCACCGCTGAAGGGCAGCTTGATGAGATCTGCGCCCGCGTCGGCCAGGCGGTCCACGGCGGCCACAGCCTCCTCCGCGTTCGCGCACTCGATGCCGTAGCCGCCAGCACCCCAGCTCTGGGTGGGGTAGCCCGCGACCGAGGTCACCATCGGGCCGGCGCGCAGCTGGCGGATGGGGCCCTCCTCGGAGCTGAGCGTGTCGATGGGTGCAGCGTGGTCCACGGCCGCGGCGATCCCGGCCGCGGCCAGCTGCTCGGCGACCGGGTAGTAGGCGAGGTGCACGTGGGAGTCGATGAAGGCGGGCACCACGAAGCGGCCGCGCAGGTCGACGCCCTCGCGGTCCCCGGTCGTCGGCTCGACGGCCCCGATGGTGGATCCGTCGAGGCGGATGTCCACGAGGTCTCCCTCGGGCAGGCGCGTGGCGCCGATCAGCCAGGTGGTGGCGGGGGGAGCTGCCTCGGTGGCCGAGCAGCAGCAAAGCAGGAGCAGGGGGAGGATGCGCATGCCCCGGGTACGGGGGGCGGCGCCCCGCGGATCAGCCCAGGACCTCCGCGAGGAAGGCGGCGACGGCGGCGTGAGCCAGCTCGTCTTCGTCCTGTTGTGTGCGCCCGCGGGCGGTCAGGTCGCGCTTGCGCACGGCCAGGCTGTGGTCTCCCCCCTCGACGACGTACAGCGTCGAGGGAGCCTCCATGCGCCCCCGGACCTGCTCCAGCAGCTCCAGCGGGCAGAGCGGATCCCGGCTGCCCTGCACGAAGAGGATCGGGGTCTTCAAGTCCAGCAGCGGCGCGTCGCGCACCGTGCCGGCCGGCGAGCGCAGCGGGTAGCCGAAGCAGATCACGGCATCCACCGGCTGCCGCGCGGCGACGTGGCAGCCCACCCGCGATCCCATGGACTTGCCCGCGAGCACGACGGGGCCGCTGTGCCCGGCGCGTGCGGCGAGCAGCTCGGCCTCGTGAGCGCCGATGAGCGTGTTCGCCCGGGGCGGCATGCGCTTGCCGGCCTGGATGTAGGCGTGGTCGAAGGTCACGACCCGCCCCTGCGCCGCCAGGCGCTCCGCCCAGGCCTGCATCCAGGGGTGGGCCGAGCCGGCGCCAGCGCCGTGCGCGAAGAGGACGAGGGGCTCAAGCGGCATCGATCACTCCGTCAGCGGTGCCAGACCGGGCCGCCGGTTCCAGCGCCCGGGCCGCGCGGACCGGGCAGGATCTCGCGCACGTAGCCGTCGATGCCGGTCTCGCTGCGCCAGTGCCGCGGGTAGCCGAGGGAGACCTCCTCGAAGCGGGTGCCGTCGATCCAGTCGGTGCGGCGCAGGTGCAGGTGCCCCGAGACCACGGCCCGGGCCGAGAAGCGCGTGTGCCACTGCTCCGTCGCCGTGGTGCCGCACCAGATGCGGAAGCGCTCGATGCGCGGCAGACGCACCAGGTCGCCGCGCAGCGGGAAGTGGTTGACCAGCACCGTGGGGCCCTCGACCTGCGCCAGGCGCTCCTCGCTGTACGCGACCCGGGCCGCGCACCAGCCCTGGCGGCTGTCGTGAGGTTGGTAGCTGAGCCGCCACTCGTCGGTGCACATGACCCCGGTCTCGCGGGCCCAGGCGATCGCCGCCTCGATGCCCATGCCGTCCGGCGCGAAGCTGTAGTCGTAGAGCACGAAGAGCGGGGCCACCGTCACGGGGCCGCCCTCGCCGTCGAAGAGGGGGTAGGGGTCTTCGGGGGAGTCGACGCCGAACTCGCGACAGAGGGCGACGAGCGCGTCGTACTTCGCTTGCCCGGCGAGCCCCTCCTCGCGCCACAGCTCGTGGTTGCCCGGAACCCAGAGCAGCCTCGCAAAGCGCGGCCGGAGGGTCTCGAAGACAAAGCGGCAATGCTCCACCGTCTCGCCGAGGTCGCCGGCGAGGATCAGCCAGTCGTCGGGCCGCGCGCTCAGCCCCTCGAGCGCCTCGCGGTTGCGCCGGTGGCGCACGTGCAGGTCCGAGATGGCGAGGAGCTTCACGCCGCGAACAGGCCGTCGTAGTCCGCCTCGCGAAAGCCCACGAGCACGCCGCTCGGGCTGTCGAGCAGGGGGCGCTTGATCAGCTTGCCGTCCGCGGCGAGCGCAGCCAGGAGCTCGTCCTCACTGGACTTCGGGAAGCGATCCTTCCATCCACCATTCCGGTAGCTTTGGCCGGCGGTGTTGAAGAACTTCTTGAGGGGCAGGCCGGAGCGCTGCCACAGGGCGCGCAGCTCCTCTGCGCTGGGCGGCGTCTTCACCAGGTCGATGGCTTCGAACGCCACCCCGCGGGCCTCCAGCCAGCGACGGGCCTTCACGCAGGTCGAGCAGTTCGGGTAGTGGAAGAAGCGGGTCATCGAGGCTCCGTGGGTCGGGGCGGCACCTTGCCCGAGCCCCGGGGATCCCGCCACCGTTCGCCCGCTAGACTGCGCGCCGGGCCGCAGCCCGGGGGACGCTGACCGCTTGCACGATCCGGAACGAGGCCTTCGCCGCAGGCTCGACCTCTTCATCCACGACCCCGTCGTGGAGCTCCTGCTCGTGGTCCTGATCCTGGCCTCCATCGGCCTGCTGGTGGCCGAGACCTCCCTGCCCGGCGGCTCAGCGGAGCGCGACACGGTCGCCCTGGCCGGCGATCTCATCACCTGCATCTTCGTGGTCGAGCTGGGCATCCGCCTCTTCGTCGCGCCGCGCAAGCGCCGCTTCTTCGCGCGCTACTGGCCCGACATCCTCGCCGTGCTGCCGGTGCTCCGCCCGCTGCGCTTCCTGCGCGTGCTCATGCTGCTGCGCCTCTTCCGCGCCGGCGCGCTCTTCAACCGGCGCTTGAGCGTCTTCCGCGGGGCGCTGCGCGCGACCCTCCAGGAGATCACGCTGCTGCTGACGCTCAGCGTGGGCCTCGTGCTCGCGGGGGCCTTCGCGCTCCAGCTGGCCGAGGGCGGCAACGTGCGCCTCGACGGCCTGACCGAGTCGATCTGGTACGCCGCCTACGTGCACGTCAGCGGGGAGCCCATCGGCGGCGAGCCCACGACCCTCGTCGGCCGCATCGCCACCCTGGTGCTGATGCTGGGCG
>JAJDAI010001178.1 GCA_029261955.1 Deltaproteobacteria bacterium
GTCGTCGCGTGGTGCTCTTCGAGCCACGCTCGGAAGTCGGCGGGTGCGGGGAAGAAGCTCGGTGTGTGCTCGGACATGCGCGACTCTGCCGATCGGTCGGTCAGCGGCTCCGGGGGGCACGATCGGAGAGGTCCGCCGAGAAGCCGAGTGGCCGTCCTACCACGCCTGCGGGCTCGACTGCCGCTCCGAGGAACCCGCGGGCACCTCACCCGAGGGTGGTGGTTCAAGCGGAGAGCTGTTCAAGACCGCGACTCGAAGCAGGACTTGTAGGAGCCCAGGAAGGCCTTGCGCATGCTGGCTCGCGGCAGCCAGCCAGCGGGCCCCACCGGGCCTCCTGGTGTCGCGGGGTGCTCCGCGGACCCGTTCGCCGCGATCAGTCGGGCGCGTCCTGCTACACCGTCCGCGTTGGTGTCCGAGAGCCCTCAACCGTCTGACGGAGTCGAAGATGAGAATCGCAGTCACCGCCGCAAGCGGCGCCCTCGGCTCCGCCATCGTGAAGGCGACGGCATCGCTCCTCGGCCACGACCAGGTCGTCGCGGTGGCGCGCACACCGGAACGAGCCAGGGGGCTGAAGGTCGAGGTCCGGGCGGGCGACTACGATCGACCCGACCAGCTCGAGCGCGCGTTCGAGGGGGTCGATGCCGTCCTGCTCGTCTCGGGCATGGCCACCCCGGATCTGCGCATCATCCAGCACCGCAACGTGATCGAGGCCGCGAAGTCAGCCGGCGTCGGCAAGCTCGTCTACACCAGCGTGCGGGGGCCCGAGGAGGGGACCGCCTTCTCGCCCATCGTCCAGAGCAACCGCCAGACCGAAGCCGACGTGCGGGCCAGCGGCCTGGCCTGGGCGATCGGGCGGAACGGGATCTACATCGAGCCCGACGTCGAGTACATCGAGACCTACAAGGCGAAGGGGGAGATCGCGAACTGCGCGGCGGACGGCAAGTGCGGCTACACGAGCCGAGCCGAGCTCGCGTTCGCCTATGCGCGTCTGCTGACCCGGCCGGCCTTGGAGGGCGAGACCTACCGCCTCCATGGCGAGCCCATCAGCCAGAGCACGCTGGCGCAGTACCTCGGGGAGGCCTTCGGGCTGCCGCTGCCCTACCGCTCGATGTCGGTCGATGAGTACCGCATCGAGCGCGTCGCCGAGCTCGGCGAGTTCCTCGGGGGCGTGATCGCGGGCATCTACGAGGGCATCCGCCTCGGCGTCTACGATCAGCCGAGCGACTTCGCGGCCGCAGCCGGCCGCACCCATCAGAGCTGGGCGGACTACTTCGCTGGATGCCGGGGCGTCTAGCAGCGCGTGGGACAACGCCAGGTCCTGAACCACCACAAGCCCCACCCCCGCAAGACCCGGGGGGCGGCTCACGTGGGGTTGGGCTGTCCTGTCCCGTAGGGTTCGACCTCGAGACCCGAGTCGTCCCGGAAGCCGGTGATGGGCCCCGTTGTGTCCTCAGACCTCAGCGGCGCCGGCGCCCGCCTTCGCTGCGCCCGCCGCCTCCGCTGCGCTCACGGCGACCGCCGCCGCGCTCGCCGCGTCCGCCGTCGAGACCCGTGTCGAAGCCGGGCATCGTTTCCCGCAGGATGGTGGACCCGATGGCCTGCTCGATGGCCGCGAACTCGCGCTCCTCCGCCGGAGCCACGAAGGTGATGACCTCTCCGGTCTCGCCCGCGCGCCCGGTGCGGCCGCTTCGGTGGATGTAGTCCTCGGACGACCTCGGCACGTCGAAGTGGACGACGTGGGTCACCTTGCTCACGTCGATGCCCCGTGCCGCCACGTCGGTGGCGATGAGGATCGGGCAGCGGCCGGTCCGGAAGTCCTCGAGGGCGTCGATGCGCTCCTGCTGGGAGCGGCCGGAGTGGATGCTGGCGGCGTTGCGCTTCGACAGCCGCCGAGCCGTGCGGGCCAGTCGGTCGGCTTCGCTCTTGCGCTTCACGAAGACGATGACCGAGACCATGCGGTCGTAGGACAGGATCCGGCCCAGCAGCTCCTCCTTGCGGTTGTCCGCCACACTGAACGCGCAGTGAACGAGGCTCTCGGCAGGCTTCGTCGGGTCGACGGCCACGGTCTCCGGGTCGCGCAGGATCGAGTCGGCGAGCACGCGCACCTTGGGCGGCATGGTCGCCGAGAAGAGCAGCGTCTGCCGCTCCTTGGGGATGCGCGAGACGATGAAGTGCACATCGGGCAGGAAGCCCATGTCGAACATGCGGTCGGCTTCGTCGAGGATGAGGAACTGCACCGTGCTCAAGTCGAGGTACTTCTGCCTCATGTGGTCCTTGAGGCGGCCAGGCGTGGCCACGATGATCTCCACGCCAGCGCGGATGGCCTCCTCCTGGGGGTTCATCTTCATGCCGCCGACGATGGCGACGCTCGAGAAGCGGACGTGGTAGCCGAGCGCCAGCGCCTGCTCGTCGATCTGCAGCGCCAGCTCACGCGTCGGGGTGAGCACGAGGACGCGCAGCACGCCCTGCTCGGTGCCCGCGAGCTGGTGCAGGACGGGAAGAAGGAAGGCGGCGGTCTTGCCGGTGCCGGTGGAGGCCGACGCGATCAGGTCGCGGCCGGTCATGGCCAGCGGGATCGCCTTGGACTGGATCGGGGTGGGCTCGGTGTACCCCATGTCGGAGAGGCCGCTGAGGACGCCTGGGTCGAGGCCCATGGATTCGAAAGAGATGTTTGCTCCAGAGTGTGAATTGCAGGGAGTAGCGCGCCCGCAGCGGGGCGGCGGCCGGCGGGGAACCCGGGCCAGGACTGGCATATAACACTACTTCCCACGACTTCCCCGGCTGTTGTTCTCCCCACTCGTGATTGCCGCCCGCGTCCCGAAGACCCCTCACTCCAGCATCCGCGCCCGATCACGCGCTCGCTCCCCATGCTGCGCCGCCCGCGGAGTTCGCAGGATCCCGGACGTGAGGGCTTGCCAGCGTCCTCGATCCCGGCAATGAGGTCGCGTGACCACCTTCCAGTCCCTCGGCCTCGCCGACCACCTGCTCCAGTCGATCCGTGACCTCGGCTTCGAGGCCCCCACACCGATCCAGGTGTCCGCCATCCCGGTCATCTCGGCCGGGGACGACGTCGCGGGCGAAGCGCAGACGGGGTCCGGCAAGACCGCGGCGTTTGTTCTCCCCATCCTTCAGCGGCTGTGCGACTCGCCGCCTGCAGACAGCCCTCGGGTTCGCGTGCTCACGCTGGCCCCGACCCGGGAGCTCGCGCTGCAGGTCGCGGGGGTCTTCACGAGCCTGGCGAAGCGGGCACCGCGGCCCATCAAGGTCCTTGCCGTCATCGGGGGCGAGCCGATCGAGCAACAGATCTCGGCGCTGAACAGGGGAATCGACGTCGTCGTAGCGACCCCCGGCAGGCTCCTGGACCTGCTGGGCAGAGAGGTGCTCGACCTGACCGGTCTGCAGGTGCTGGTTCTCGACGAGGCCGACAAGCTCCTCGACTTGGGCTTCAGCGAAGAGCTCGCCGCCCTGTTCTGGTCGATCCCACACGAGCGCCAGACGCTGGTCTTCTCCGCCACCCTCCCCCAGAAGGTGCTCGACCTGTCGGCGGATGTGCTGCGGGATCCGGTCACCGTGCGCGTGGATGACGCACCCGAGGGTCCGGTCGGCATCCACCAGCGCGTCATCGAGGTCCACCAGGACAGCCGGCGGAGGCTGCTGCAGCACCTGTTGGGGGAGGAGGGTTGGGGACGGACGCTCGTCTTCGTGGCGACCCAACGCGCCACCGAGCTCCTCTCGGCGAAGCTGCGCAAGGCCGGCATCTGGGCCGGCGCGCTCCACGGAGGGCTGGCGCAGGCAGACCGGGTCGCGGTGCTGGCTGAGTTCAAGAGCGGCAGGGTCTCTGTCCTCGTCGCCACCGACATCGCAGCCCGAGGGATCGACGTTCCCAGGCTCGGCGCCGTGGTGAACTTCGACCTGCCTCGATCACCGCGCGACTACCTGCATCGAATCGGTCGCACGGGCCGCGCCGGAGAGAACGGAGTTGCGGTGTCGTTCATCGATCACA
Organism: Deltaproteobacteria bacterium; assembly: GCA_029261955.1. Lineage (GTDB taxonomy): Bacteria > Myxococcota_A > UBA796 > UBA9615 > UBA9615 > CALCXL01. The sequence goes on from JAJDAI010001178.1 coordinate 4,004, forward strand.
GCTCCGCGGCTCACTTCCGTCTGATTGAGAAGCACAGCCAGATCGAGCTGCCGCGGGAGCGGGTCCCTGGATTCGACCTCTCTCGACAGGCTCCGAAGCGGTCGAAGGGGCCGGCGCCCGTGAAGGGCAAGCGGATGAGCAAGAAGGACAAGTTGAGGGCGCAGGCGGCGCAGGCCGCGCAGGCGGAGGAGCACTGAGGGTCAGAGAGGGTGGCCGGCCGACGCCAAGGCCTCGGCCAGGTGCTGCACCAGCGCCCGCGCGCGCACCGTGGGCCGCTGGGCGCCGAGGTTGGCGTACACCTCGGCCGGCACCGCGGCCCCCTCGTCGGTGAGCCTCACCAGCAGACCGTCTTCGACTTCCCGGGTCATGAGGACGTCGGGCAGCATCGTCACGCCGAGTCCGGCGACCGTCAGGCCGACGAGGGCATCGACGTCGTCGGTCCAGTGCAGCGGCTCGACCGGCACCCAGATCACCTCTCCGTCGACCCGGAAGGGCCAGCGGTCCCGGAGCTGCGTGGCGTGCAGACCGAGGCACGGTACGGACGCCAGCGCGTCCGGCAGCAGCCGCCCGTCCGCAACGCCGGGCGCCGCGTAGAGGTGGTAGGCGCCGCGCAGCAGGCACCGGGCGCGCTCCCAAGTGGGCGCGAGCGGCCCGAAGCGCACGCCGACGTCGACCTCCTCGGCGATCAGATCCACGCGACGTGCGCCGAGCGACCAGTCCAGCCGGATCCCCGGATGCGCTGCGCAGAAGGCCGCGATGGCGGGCGCCAGCAAGCGCCGTCCCAGGGCGGGCGGGGTGCTCAGCACCAGCGGTCCGGCCATGCCGTCGGCACCGCCCAGCTCCGCTTCCACCTCGGAGAGCTCCCGGAGCATGCGACGGGCGTGCTCGGCGAGGCGCACACCGGCGCGGGTCGGCGCGACACGACGTGGCGAGCGACGCACCAGCACCTGCCCCACACCCTCTTCCAGGCGGGCGATGGCCCGACTCACCCGCGACTGGGTGGTGCCGGCGTGCCGCGCTGCCGCCGTGAAGGTGCCGTGCTCGACCACCGCCGCCAGCAGCACCAGATCCTCGAGCCGTGAAGTCGTCATTCCCCCATGCTTGCATGGCAGTCATGCGTTCATCGCTGGAGTCGAGCTGAGGGGCCACCGATACGCTGGCTGCCTGGCTGCGAACCGTCGCCGCCGCGGCCCCGATCACCCCGCGCCCAGGGAGCCTTCATGGACCCAGCCACCTACACCGGCCCCATCGTGGTGACCGCGCTCTACTTCGGCCTCTGGTACGCCCTGCTGCTCGGTCTGCAACGCGGCACCAAGTACCGCCTGCTCGCCGAGTACGCCCAGCGGGGAGAGACCTTCGACCGCTACTTCGGTCAGGACCGCCGCATGCTCGCCGTCGATCGTGCCGTGGTGAACACCCACGAGCAGATGGTGCCCTTCCTCGCCGCCTTGTGGCTGCACGCGGTGTTCGTCTCGCCGGAGCGCGCGGCCGTGCTCGGCGTCGTCTACGTCGGGCTCCGGGCGCTGTACCCCGCGCTGCTCGGTCGCAGCCTGTCGCGCACGCAACCGAAGCGGGTCTTCGCGGTGACCGGCCCCTGCTACGCGATCGTGGCCTACCTCGGCGGGCATGTGGTCTGGGTGGCCCTGGGCGCGACCCTGAATTCCTAGGAGGGCCCGCCGGTTGTCCAGCGGGCGGGTCTGGGCTCGGGCAGCCTGCTGCTCAGAGAGCGGCACAGATCAGCTCGACAGCGCGATCAACGGGGGCGCCTGCGCGACGCCGAACGCGTTGTGCACGCTGTGCGTCTGGTTCCAATCCGCCGCGTCGGCGCAGTCCTCACCATCGATGACGAGCAGGCCGTTTTCCCGCATCCAGCGCGTCGTATCGACGGGCCGCGTGAGCAGGATCTTCGCGAACTGCGCCATGGCGCGGAACAGGTTCGGGACCGATCGCTTCGTCATGGGGTCGGCCGCCGCGTAGCGCCGGGCGATCGTCTCGAGGTCTTCGGCGGGCTGCCCGGTGACTTCCTGCACGACGTCGGTCGTTCCGCCTGAGGCGAAGGCGCCGCGGCGGTACTCACGCAGGTAGTGCATGACCTGCGAGAGCTCGAACGGTGGGCTTCCCAGCGCCTGCATGGACTTGCGCGCCATGAGCTCCGAGGCATCCACGTATTTGACCTGGCGACCCACCACCGCGCCGAAGACTCCGGCGACATCCTCCGGCGTCTGCACGGTCGGTCCCGTGGGCCGCAGGGTTCGGCCCGCGTAGGGCGCCGGGTCGCTGAGCACGCCGGCGACGACGCGACCGATGTCCTCGTTGGAGATGAAGGCGGTCTCCCCGCTGCCGAGCGGCATGGTGAGCATGCCGAACTGCGCTGCGACGCCGAGCGCCCCCATCAGGTTGTCGGCGAAGAAGCCGACGTTGATCAAGGTGTGATCGACCCCCGGGAGCCAGGCGAGCACCTGGTCCACCAGCCAGGTTCGTCGGGTCATCAGGGAGGGGTGGCTGTCGCTCGCCAACCACTGGCTGAGGGCCACGACGTGCTCGACCTGCTCCTGAGCGGCGGCGACCGCAAAGTTCACGCCGTAGTCCAGTGAGTTGTTGCTGATCGGGGCGAGGAAGTGGGCGCGCTGCACGCCGCTCATGGCCCGCCTCACGTCGCGGATGTCGCCCATGTCGCCGACGACGACTTCGGCACCGGCCTCACGCAGTGCCTGGGCCCGGTGGTCGTCCTTGCGGACCATGGCCCGGGTTTGAACGACGTCGGAGTACCGCTCGGTCAGGGCCAGGACGGTGGCGCGACCGGTCTTGCCGGCGGCGCCTGTGACGAGAACTCGGGGGAGGGTGGACATCGACTGCTCCTGGGTTGCGGCGGCCGGCGGCCCCCGTTGGCCAAGAACCTAGAGCTTTAAGCTTTAAAGTCAACAGTTGCGAAATTAAAGT
>JAJDAI010001179.1 GCA_029261955.1 Deltaproteobacteria bacterium
GACCCGGAACTGCACCGCGATCTCGATGACGGCGTCGAGCACGGCGCTGTCCTGGAAGTACTCGAGCATGTCCTGCCTCGACCGGCCCCACTGGGTGCGGAAGGCCCCCGCGTCCTCGGGCGTGTCGAAGCTGCGCTCGAAGGCGCGCAGGCGCTCCAGGCCGGGCAGGTTGCCCTCGAGGCTGACCTCGGCCGTCAGGGGCTGCTCACGCAGGATCTGCTTGAAGATCAGCGCTTCGAGCGGGTCGCTGCGGTCGGTGAGCAGGCGGCCGAAGCGGTTGGAGTCGGCCTTCGCGATGCGCTCGCGGACCGCGGCTTCGAAGGCCACCGCCGAGGCCGTCACCGGCGTGCCCTCGACCACCGCGACGACGCGGTCGACGACGTCCCCCGCTTCGGCCGGCGTGACGGGCTGCGCGAAGGCGAGGCCCATCAGCAGGATCAGCCACCCCATGAGAACAACCCCTGCACGTCGTCGATCAGATCCTGCAGCCCCGTCGGCTCGAGGATGCTGATGCCGTAGATGTGGTCCAGCAGGATCATCACGAAGTTGGCGAAGGCGTGGAACAGGGCGCCGGCGAAGATGTTGCCGGTCCGCGCCCGCATCCAGCCGAAGATCAGCGCCGGGAAGAGGATGAAGGGCTGCCACCACTGCCAGGTCACCAGGCTGTGACCGAGGGTGAAGAGCACGGCGGTGATGGGCAGCGCCAGGCCGAAGGACGCGCCGAAGAGCGTCCAGCGGCGGGGGTAGAGCTCGTTCAGCCGGGTCTGCATGTAGCCGCGGTAGAAGAACTCCTCGGCGTAGCCCACGCAGAGCAGCTGGTAGAGCGCCTGGAGCACGAGGGTGACCGCGACGCCCGCGGTGATGGCGTTCTCGGGGCTGAAGCGCGGGTAGGGGCGGCGCATGCCGAGCACGTCGGACGTGAACCAGTGGAAGCCCTCGGTCTGGAGCACGTGGTAGCCGATCAAGAAGACCGGGTAGATGACCAGGACGATGCCCAGCAGCCACTTGGTGGCCTTCCAGAGCTCGGGGCGCAGGGGCTCGGGGAACTGGATGTCGGGGTCGACGCGGTACTGGTTCCACTTCTCCGCCACGACGGGCATGTAGAGGAAGACCAGGGCGACGAGAACGAGCCAGTCGTTGCTGAGGCCGCCACCGTCCACCAGCATCTTGATCCCGCGGATCAGGATGCAGGAGCCGAGGTAGAGGACCCCGACCTCGGTCCAGATCCGTTTGCGGTCAGCGCTCACTTCGAAGCGAGTGTCTCGTTCATCGACCCGGAGCGAAAGCCCTGCAGGTCCAAAGTCACGTACGAGAAGCCCACGGACTTGCAGGTCTCCACCACCTCCGAGCGTGTGGGCTCGGTGATCAGGCGGGGCAGGTCCTCGGGGCGCACCTCGATGCGCACGACCTCGCCGTGGTAGCGCACGCGGTACTGGCGGAAGCCCAACTCCTTGAGCAGGCGCTCGACGGTTCCGACCATGTGCAGGCGCTCCGGGGTGATGTGGGTGCCGTAGGGGAAGCGGGACGAGAGGCAGGCGAAGGCCGGCTTGTCCCACACGTCCAGTCCGATGTGCAGGGCCGCGCCGCGCACGTCCGCCTTGCTCATGCCGACCTGCACCAGCGGGTGCACGATGGCGGCCTCGTCCGCGGCGATGAGGCCGGGCCGGTGGTCGCCGAGGTCGTCGACGTTCACGCCGTCGGCGATGCGCAGGTACCCGCGGTCCTTCGCCGACTGGCGGGCCACGCGGTACAGCTCCGACTTGCAGAAGTAGCAGCGGTTGGACGGGTTGGAGAAGAAGCCCTCCACCTCCATCTCGCTGGAGGTCACGAACGCGTGTCGTGCGTCCAGGGCCGCGACCTGGCGCTCGCAGTCCAGGCGCTCCTCGTCGGGCAGCGTCTCGCTGACGGCGGTGAGGGCCAGCACGTCGTCGCCGCGCTCCTGCACGGCCACGGCCAGCACGAAGGCGGAGTCGACGCCGCCCGAGAAGCAGACGACCCAGCGCTCGTCGTCGCGAAAGAGCTGGCGCAGCGCGGCCAGCTTCGGGCCCCAGGAGGACTCGGCGGAGACGACGCGGGAGGGGTCGGCCAGGGGGCCGGCGAGGTCGTGCAGGATGGGGAGTGCGGCGCTCATGGGTGGCCCAACATAGTGGCTGATCGTCCATTGATCGACCGGGGGGATCGACAGTGGGTGTTGACCCCGCTGGGGCGGGTCGGCAGATTGCCGCCTCGCCGCGGTCTGCGCGGCTGGAGGGTGCGCCCCGTGTCGAGCTTCGTGACCGTCGAGCGAGAGATTCGTGCCCCCCGCGCCCAGGTCCTGGGCTTTGTGTCGGTGGCGGCCAACGCCCGCCAGTGGATCTGGGCCCCGGCCCAGGTCGCGACCATCGCCTCGGAGCGCGAGGTGCCCGGTGGCATCAAGCAGCTCATCGACGGCGACGGCAACAAGCTGCGCGACAAGGTCGCCGAAGCGGGCGACGAGACCGTGGTGATCGAGTCGGAGCTGCGCCCCCGCAGCAAGGACGTGCCCGGTCGGCACCTGCGGTACGAGGTCGCGGTCACGGCGGGAACGGGGACGGCCATCGCGAAGCTGTCTCTGGGCTTCCTGGATCGTGACAACCCGGCGAGCACCGTCGAGATCCGCCGCTGGCGCCGCCACGCCCAGCAGTGCCTGGGCCGCCTCGCCGGCGCCTGCGAGCACGAGGTCGAGGAGTAGGCGGGCAGGCTTCGCGCCGCCCCCCATCTCGGATCAAATCCAGAATTCGATCTTGAATCAGGGAAGCCCCGATGGCGGCTGACCGGGGCTTGGTGTCATGGTTCGGGGCGCCGGAGACGCCCGATCCCGCGGGTGGACTTCGGCCAGCGCCCCCGCCGCGGAGAGCTCCTCATGGATCCCCACACCCTGCACCTGCTGACGTCCAGCTTCGCCGCGTTGGAGCCCCGCCTCGACGAGCTCGTGGCCCGGTTCTACGAGCAGCTCTTCGTCAACGATCCCAGCCTGCGTCCGATGTTCAAGGGGGACCTGATGGTCCAGACCGACGCCCTCGCGAAGGCCCTGCGGCTGGTCGTCAGCGGGCTCGAGGACGTCGACCGCATCCTGCCGATCCTGCACGGGCTCGGCGCGCGGCACGCGGGCTACGGCGTGGAGCCGGCCCACTACGGCCTCGTGCGCGACACCCTCTTGGACGCGATGGCCGAGCTCGCCGGCGAGATTTGGACCGACGAGCTGGGTGAGGCCTGGACCGGGGCCCTGAACCTGGTCGCCGGCGCGATGCTCGAGGGGGCCGAGCTCGCCGCCTGAGCGCGATCAGGCCGGCTCCTCCCGCCGATCCATCCACCAGTCCGCCGTCCGCAGCGCCGTCCAGCCGACCGCGATGCCGGCCAGGCTGTCCACGATGTAGTGCTGCTTCGTCGTGGTCACCGCCACGGCGATCCCCAGCCCCGTGAGCATGGGGAACCAGCGCCAGCGGTGGCCGGAGCGCCACGCGAGCACCGCGCACAGAAACGCGACCATCACGTGGGCCGAGGGGAAGGTGTTGTGGGGCGGGTCGATGGCGTGCACGAAGTGCAGGATGGCCATGGAGGCCCCCTCGATGGGCACGCCAGCGAAGGCCTCCGCCCGGGGGTAGACCGAGGGCACGGCGACGTAGAACACCGAGTTGATCGTCTGGCCGATCGCCACCGCGAGGATGCTGCGCAGGAACAGCCGCTCGTCCCGCAGCATGAAGCCGGTCGCGATGATGCCGGCGGCGTACAGCGGGGCGTAGAGCCAGGCTGTCCAGGGGACGAGGGGGATGGCGCGGTCCAGCTCGCTCATCAGCTGGACGTGCCGGCCGGCCGTCATCATGGCCACGAGGTGGTACTCGGTGAGGAAGAACGCCGCGCCCGCCAGCACGATGCCGAATCGTCTGAGGTGCCAGCTCCAAGCCATCGCCCAGGAGGTTCGCACGTGCGGCGCCCGGAGTGCAGGCTGCGGTGTGACCCCCGATCGGCTACAAGCCTCGCCATGTTTCAGCCCCGAATCCAGACCGGTCCGCTGAGCCGCGCGCTCGTCTTCGAGAACCCCGACCCGACCCTCGACGGGCTGCTGGAGGAGGCCGGGTTCACCGTGCACCGCGTGCACAAGACGCCCGACAAGGCCCAGATCCTGGCCCTCATCGACGAGGTCCGCCCGCACCTGATCTTCAAGCGCTCGCGCCTGGAGATCGACGCGGAGATCCTCGAGCGCGCCCAGGACCTCTACGCCGTGATGCTGTGCTGCATCGGCGACGACAGCGTCGACAAGGAGGCCGCCGCCGCCCGCGGGATCCTCGTGATGAACGACCCGCGCTCCAACGGCCGCTCGGTCGCCGAGCTGGTCATGGGGCAGCTGGTCATGGGTGCGCGCCGCATCCCGACCGCCTGGGATGAGACCCGGAACAACACCTGGGGCAAGACCGCGGTCGGCCGCTTCGAGCTGAAGGGCAAGGTCCTGGGCATCTGGGGCCTGGGCCACATCGGCAAGCAGGTGGCCCGCCTCGCCGAGGCCTTCGGCATGAAGGTCCTCTTCCACGACTCCGACGAGACGGCGGAGGCGGTGGGTGAGACCTTCGAGTGGACGGCCCTGCGCAGCCCCGAGGAGCTGTTCGCGAAGTCCGACTTCGTGACCCTGCACGTCAGCGCCTCGGACCCCGCCGGCAAGAGCAACCGGGACCTCGTCACCCGTGAGCTGATGATGATGACGGGGCTCGAGCGCCCCGACGACTCCCCCCGCGTGCTGATCAACCTCGCCCGCGGCTTCGTC
>JAJDAI010001180.1 GCA_029261955.1 Deltaproteobacteria bacterium
GCAGCGACCGGGCCGCAGACACCGTCGCCGCTGCGATCCTGCTGGCCGAGCGGGGCGATCTGCCGCTGCCCGCCGAGCTCGGACGCGTGCTCCAACGCGGCTACATCGGCGCCACGGCCGAGCTGACCGAGCGCGACGAGCCCGACGTCGTGGTCCTCCCCCCCTGGACCCCCGAGCAGTTGGGCTCCCTGCCCTTCGAGGCGGAGCTGCCCCTGGACGGCGCCGCGGGCGACTACCCCGGCGCGGTGCGCTTCCTCCCCTCGGTGGACACGGCCGCGCGGTCTGGCGCCGTGGACCGGATCGTCCTGGTCACCACCGAGGCGTCGTACACCCGCTCCATCGACCACCTGTCGGCGGGTGCCGGGCACTCGGCCCACTACGTCCTCTCCCGCCTCGACGGCGAAGTGACCCAGCTGGTGCCCGAGGACTCCGCCGCGGCCGGCCCGGTCGGAGACCTCGATGACGCGGTGGTGATCGCCCTGGCCACCCCGCGGTCCGGCTTCGCCGGCTGGACGCCGCCCCTCATGGAGTCCTCCGCCCGCCTGGCCGCCTACCTCGCCTGGCGCTACGACCTGCCCCTGGACGCCGAGCACGTCACGACCCGCGATGCCGCCTCGGGCCAGCCGAGCGGCGACGACCTGGGGGAGCACTTCCCCTGGGAGGCCTGGCTGGCGTCGGCGGCGTGCTTCGGGGCCGGGGGCGTCGACTGCCCCGTCGCCTCGGGCCAGCCCGAGTACCCGCCCCCCTACTCGGGCGGGGACGAGGGCCGCGACGACGCCGAGGAGCGCGACGTCGCCGGCGTGCCGTACTTCTACCAGTACGCGAACGCCACCAACCCGTCGGGCTCCTGCCAGAACACCTCCGTCGCCATGGTGCTGAAGTGGCTGGGCTGGAGCGGCACGCCCGACTCCATCTCGGCGCGCTTCGGGACCAGCTACGCCCAGAGCCCCGCCGGCCTCGCCGACGTGTTCAACACCCTGGCCGCCGAGGCGGGCCTGTCGGCGCGGCTCACGGCGCGGACCAGCGGCTCCATCGAAGGGATGCGCAGCCTCCTGGCGGCCGGCAAGCCGGTCATCGTGCACGGCTACATGACCGGCTACGGGCACGTGCTCGTCGCCACCGGCTTCGACGGCAGCCACTACACCGTCAACGACCCCGCCGGCCGCTGGGCGCAGAGCTGGAAGGGGGGCTACCCCTACGGCTGGAACCCGTCGATCGGGCGCGGCATCCGGTACGGCCGCGCCGCGTTCGAGCAGGCGGTCGCCACCAGCAATGGCAGCACCTACCTGCCGCTCTGGTACCACGAGCTCACCGGGGTCTCGGCGACCCCGGCGCCGGAGCCTGAGCCGGAGCCCGCCGAGCCCGACGCCCCCGAGGAGGCGGACGACGCGAGCGGGGACGACGAGCCCGGCCCCTACCCCTGGGCCGACGTCGAGCTCCTCTCGCCCACCGACGGCGAGACCGTGGGCGACCCCCTCCTCCTGCGGGCCCGGCGGGCGGCCGGCGAGCTCGTCGAGTTCTGGGCCGGCCCCCACCGGCTCGGCGCCGGCGTGCCGGAGAACCCCGCCGAGGCTTCGGTGGATCTGTGGACGCTGGGCGAGCGGGAGATCCGCGCCCGCAACGTGTCGGCGTGGGGCACGGTCCTGGCGGTGGATTCCGCCCGCGTGACGGTCCGGGAGACCTTCGAGCTGCAGCCGCACGCCACGGCAATGGGCGACCTCGTCTACCAGTTCGGGGCGACGCCGGAGCAGCCCGGCGTGGCCTGGGTCGAGTACAGCGTGGACGGCTGGCTGCTCGTGGACCCCTGGGACCACGAGTCCCGCGCCACGGGCGAGGGCTTCCTGCTGGACTACGCCTTCCAGGAGCCCGGCACCGACCGCCAGCTCGTGGCGCGGGGCTACGACGCCGACGGCGCCCTGATCGCCGAAGGCACGCTCTCCCTCACCGTCACCGCAGACACGGCGGCGCCGGAGTGCCTCGTCGTCGGCGAGCTCGAGTGCGGCCGCATCGCGATCGGCGACACCTCGGTGTGGGGCGAATACAGCGACGTCATCCACGGCTACCCGGACATCGTCGGCAACTACAGCGGCCACGAGGCCGGCTGGACCTGGCGCGCGCCCACCTCGGGTCTGGTCCGCATCGAGCTGCTGTCCCCGGCGCCGACGGACCACAACCTGGACGTCCTCGTCCTGCGGCAGGAGGAGGGCGTGTGCACCCCGGGCGACCTCGTCGACCGCGCCTTCGTCTGGCTGGAGTTCGAGGCCGTCGGCGGGGCCGACTACACCTTCGTGGTGGACGGCTTCGCGGGCGATGCGGCGGCCTACGAGTTGATGCTGGACTGCGCGCCGTAGCAGACTCGGGGGGCATGGACCTCCCCGCGAACACGCCCCGACGGCTCGAACTCGCAGCCTGCACGGTGGACCTGGCCGCTTCGGCGGCCCGGTGGCCCGACGGCGAGCGCTCGCTGACCCCCACCGAGACCCGGCTGCTGGCCTGGCTGGTGGCGCAGGAGGGGCGGATCGTCTCGCAGCGGGAGCTGCTGCGGGAGGTCTGGGGCTACCGCGGGGGGGTGGTCTCGCGCACCGTCAAGACGACGATGGCGCGGCTGCGGGCCAAGATCGAGCGCGACCCCTCCTCGCCGGATCACCTGCTGACGGCGGTGGGGGCCGGCTACCGCTTCGCGCCCGGGGACCCCCGCCCCGAGGAGGACACGGTCGACGGCCTGATCCCGGTGGACAAGGACGGGCAGGATTCGGACCGCCCCCGCGGCAACCTCGGTCCTGCGGCGTCGGCGGTTGCGCTCGTGGGCCGGGGCGACGCCCTCGACCGGATCGACCAGCTCCTGCGAGGCGGGGAGCGGACCGTGACCCTGACGGGCCCGACCGGGGTCGGCAAGTCGGCGCTGGCCCTGCGGGCCGCGGCAGCCGCAGTCGCTCCAGGCGGCGCCCTGGAGGGGCTGCCGGCCTGGCGCGTGGACCTCGAGTCCCGCGCCGCGGCGACGGAGGTCGCGCTGCGCGTTGCCGGCTCCCTGGGCTTCGACCTCCGCGGCGACGAGCCGGTGGACCCCGCGGCCCTGGGCCCGTCCCTCGCCGGCCTGGGCCCGGTCCTGCTGCTGCTCGACGACGCGGACGCGGCGGCTGACGTCGTCGCGGCCGCCATCGGGAGCTGGCGGGACGGCGCCCCCGAGCTCGTTGTCCTGACGACCTGCGCGGCCCCCCTGGACCTGCCCGGCGAGCGGACGCTGGCCGTCCCCCCCCTCGGACTCGCCGACGGCGCGGAGCTCTTCGGCCTCCGGGCAGGCCCGACGGCCCTCCCCCACTACGCCGACCGGGGGGCCCTGTCGGAGGTGCTGGAGCTGCTCGACGGACTGCCCCTCGCCATCGAGCTCGCGGCCGCCTGGGCGGGCCTGCTGGCCCCGGCCGAGCTGGCCGTCCGCCTCACCGAGCGCCTGGACCTGCTCGAAGGCCCGACGTCTGGCCCCGGAGGTCCGCGCAGCTTGCTCGCCGCCTTCGAGGCCGCCTGGCAGCTGCTGGGCGAGGGGCCGCGGGACGCCCTCGAACAGGTGGCGGTGTTCGCCGGGGCCTTCTCCCTCGACGACGCCGAGGCGGTGCTGCGCCCCACGGGGTCGAGTTCGGGGCTGGCCGCGCTGCGCGAGCTGGTGGGCACGTCCCTGGTCCTGCACGAGCCGGCGCAACCGCGGCCCTTCCGGCTGCTGCGGGCCATCCGCGAGGTGGCTGCGGCGCGCGGCGTGCCCGAGGAGGCGCGGGGCCGCCACGCGCAGTGGTTCGCCCGCCTCGGCCAGCCCGGCTCCCTGGAGGCGCTGTGGGGCGAGGAGGCCGCCTCCGCGGACGCCGACCTGCGCGCGGCCCGGGACGACCTGGCGGCCGCCTTCGTGAACGCACGGGGGGCGGCGGACGGAGTGACGTCCGCCCACCTGCTCCGGGCGCTGCTCGCGGTGACCCGCCGCCACGGTCCGGCCACCGCGTGGCTCGACGAGGCCCATCAACTCGCATCGCAGACCACGCTGCCCGCGCCGCTGCGCTGCCACGTCGCGCTGGACGCGAGTCTGCTCATGGGGGCGGTGGGCTCCGTCGCCGCCGCGACCCGGCTGCTGGCCATCGCGAACGACGCATCGACCGAGGCCGACGAGGACGGGCTGGCCCTGGAGTGCCGCCTGGCGGCGGCGGAGCTGGCTGGGAGGACCGATCTGACCGCGGCCCTCGCGTCCGCCGAGGAGGCCGCGGCGCTGCTGCCCCCGGGCGCGCCGCCCCGCCTCCGCGCCCGGGTCGCCGCCACGCACGGGGCGGTCCTGTCCGCCGCGGGTCGCATCCGCGAGGGCGACGAGGCGCTGGAGGCGGCGGTGGAGCTCGCCCGCGCAGCCCGGGACCTCCGGACCGAGGCCCGCGCCCTCGACTGCCTGGGCCGGAACGCGCTGGATCGGAACCGGCCGATCCGCGCGGCCTCCTTCCACGAGGCCGCGCTGCTGCTCTCGCGCCGCCTGGGGGATCCCCTGCTCGAGGCCGAAGCGACCCTGCGCCTGGCGGAGCTGCACCACGTCTCCGGCCACTCCGCCGACGCCGCCCGAGCGCTGGAGCGAGGGGCCGCGATCCACCGGCAGCTCGGCGACCGCGCCGGCGAGGGCCGCTGCCTGGTCCTGCTGGGGGAGCTCGCGCTGGCCGAAGAGCAGCACCCCCAGGCCCGCCGGTCCCTGGAAGCCGCCCTCGAGATCGCGCTGCAGCTGCACGACCCACGGCTGGAGGCCTCCGCCCGCCGGCGCCTGGGCGAGCTCTACGTGCGGCTGGGGCACCACGGCTCGGGCCGCCGCCACCTGGAGCAGTCCATCGCGCGCGCCGAGGCGGTGGGCGACCTCGAGCTGCACGGAGGCGCGCTGTCGATCTTGTGCGAGCTCGCCTTCGCCGAGGGCGATGCGCCCGCCGGACGCGAGCTGGCCGGCCGGGTCGAGGAGCTGCTGGGCGCGGCGTCCCTGCGCGCGGAGCTGGTCGGGTTCCTGGAGCGGCTCGCCGAGCTGGAGCTGGCGGACGGGCAACACGAGCGGGCCGAAGAGCTGGCCGCGCGCGCCCGCCGCGAGGCGGAGCTGTCTCGCATCGACGGCGAAGCGACCCTGGTCCGGCGATGGGCATGACCGACCCGTCCCCCCCCACCCGGCTGGGGGCCTTCGAGATCACCGAGCGCCTGGGCCGCGGGGGCATGGGCGAGGTCTGGCGCGGCCGCCATGAGACCAGCCGCCTGCCGGTGGCGGTCAAGGTGCTTCGGCCCGACGACCGATGGAGCGGGGGAGCCGAGCTCTTTCGCAGGGAGGTGCGGGCCACCGCGTCGATGCACCACCCCGCCGTCGTCCACGTGCTCGACTACGGGGTGGTCTCCGCCGAGGCGGCCCGGGCCAGCGGGGGCCGACTCGCGTCGGGCGCGCCGTGGATGGCCATGGAGCTTTGCAGCGGCGGGACGCTGCAGGGCTACCGCGGCGCCCTGGGCTGGCCCCGCATCCGGCCGGTCCTCCTGACGCTGCTGGACGCGCTCGCCCACGCTCACGCCCGCGGGTTCGTGCACCGGGACGTGAAGCCCGCCAACGTGCTCATCGGCACCGCGTTGGACACCCGGCCCGGCATCAAGCTGAGCGACTTCGGGATCGCCCGCATCGATCACCCCACGCAGGACCTGGCCGAGGCCGAGTTCGCCGGCAGCGCGCCCTACAGCGCGCCGGAGCAGATGGTCGGCCCGGTGCACGAGATCGGGCCGGGCACCGACCTGTTCGGGCTGGGCTGCCTCGCGTGGGCGCTCCTGACCGGGGACCCGCCCCACGCCGGCGCGTCCCTCCCGGCCCTCGTCTCCGCGCGCCGCGCCGGGCGGCTGCCGGAGTTCGTGCCGGTCGATCCCGTGCCCGAGGGCTTCGTTCACTGGCTGCGCCGACTCCTGGCCCCCGCCTCGGGGGATCGCTTCGAGTGCGCCGCGGACGCAGCCTGGGCGCTGGTGAGGCTGGAACCGATCGACTCCGAGGAGGAGGCACCGCTGCTGAGGCCGACGAACACGGCGCTGGCTGCTGGCGGCACGTTGACCGGCCTGCTCAGCGCCCCCGAAGACCCCCTGACCGTCGCCGCGACCCGCACCTTCGCCGCGACCCGCCCGGCGCTGGGCCGCCTGTTGCGGGGCCCCAGTCCGCCCCAGGGACCGGCGGAGGAGGGGGCCCACGGCGTCCCTCGGACCCAGCCGTTGCGGCCTCCGCTCCCCGACGACTGGCGGCGCCTGCATGCGCCAACCCCGGCCCCCGCGCTGCTCGGCGCGGGCCTGGGGCTGTTCCCGTTCCGCACCGTCCCCCTGGCCGGCCGCGAGCCCGAGCGGGATCTGCTGTGGCGGGCCCTGCACCGCGTGACCCGGGAGGGCACCGCGGGCGCCGTGGTCGTCCGAGGCGCCGCCGGCGTCGGCAAGTCCCGGCTCGTCGGCTGGATCTGCGAGCGCGCCCACGAGGTC
>JAJDAI010000119.1 GCA_029261955.1 Deltaproteobacteria bacterium
GGGCGGCACCGGCTCGGGCACGTCGGGATCCGACGGCGCCGGCGGCGGTTCGGGGGCGGGATCGTCCGAGTCCTGCGCCAGCGCGACAGCGGGCAGCGCCAACAGCAGGGCGAGCAGGCAACGCATCCAAAGCATGGGGACCGTCCGAGGTGGCGGGCACGAACCGCCTCGACGGTAGTTCCGTGCTCGGATCGCCGCAAGGGTGCCGGTGGGGCGCAGCTCGACCATCAGGCGCGTCGGCCCCGCAGCACGAGCCAGGGAGCGCCCCCGTCGCCGCCGACCGCGCGCCGCAGCAGGCGCCGCCCCCGGCCCCCGGTGGACAGCGCGTGCGCGGCTTCGAGGCCGAGCCCGACGGGCTCCAGGAGGCGCCGCAGCTCCTCCGCCGTGCGCACGGTGCCCCGGCCTTCTCCCCGCTCGTCCTCGGCGCGTCGCAGGTGGCGCGCGACCTCGGGCAGGTAGCGGCCGTTCCGATCGAGCAGCAGCCAGGGCGCGCCGACCTCCAGGCGCTCGGCCAGCTGGGCGAGCAGCGTCCGCGCCGGCTGCGAGGCGAGGGCCCCGATCACGTCGACCAGGACCAGCCCGCCGAAGCGCTCGGGGGCGCCGGGGAGCTCGCCCAGCGTACGCCGGTCCAGGGCGGGGTCGCCCCAGCGCAGCGGCGCCTGGCGGTCGGGGCGGAAGGAGAAGGGGTTGCCGGTCTTCGGCGGGCCGGGCACCGCGATGGCGTGCACCGCCTCGCTCCAGAGCCGACCGGCCGCAGCGAGATCCGCCCGCAACGAAGCCAACTCCTCGCGAGACGAACCCAACCAGGCGACCGGCAGATCACCAGAAAAGGCCTCCACCGAGGGAAGTCGAGCGGGGGGATCGAGTCTCAGTCGCGGGCCAGGCACGGTCTGATAAGTTACCTGCCCCTTCCTCCCTCACCCGGATTCGACGTGCGATTCCTCGTCATCGCGCTCCTCCTGTTCCCGCAGCTGGCCTTCGCATACGGCGAGGTCGTGGGCGACAGCCCCTCCCCCGAGGAGCGCGCGCTGCACTTCTTCACGGACCGGCTGCGCGTGGACCCGGACGCCACGGACCCCCAGTTCGAGGACCTGCCCCCCGTCCGCGCGCTGATCTACAACGCCGACCTCAACGAGGCCGCGCGCTTCTACGCCGAGGACATGGCGGCGAACGGCTGCTTCCCCGCCGACCACAGCTCCTGCGACGGCACGCCCTTCGGTGAGCGCGTCGGCGGCTTCTATTCGGGCGAGGCCATCGGCGAGAACATCCTGCTGGGCATCCCCGGCGCCGAGGCGACGGTCTTCGACGGCTGGCTCTACTCCGACGGGCACCGGGCCAACATGCTGAGCTCGCTCTTCAACGAGCTGGGCACGGGCTACGCCCGCGGGGATCGCGCGCTCTGGGTCCAGGACTTCGGCAAGCGCTCCGGCCTGCCCGAGCCGCTGACCACCTCGGGCACCGTCTGGCCGCTCAACCCCTCGCCCACCAGCTCCGCCACCTTCTACGTCGCCCTGCACGACCCCGAGGGCGGCTCGCCCGCCTCGGTCGAGGTCTACGTCAACGAGGACTGGCACGACCTGCACGCCGACCGGGGCATGCCGGGCAACCGCACCTGGGCGGGCAGCGCGCCGGTGGGCCCCGAGGGCTGCCGCAGCTACGTCTTCCGGGTGACGAAGAGCGACGGCGACGTCGTGCTCTACCCCTCGGAGGGCGCCCTGGTCTTTCCCGTTGGGGACGTCAGCTGCGATTGGGCCGACCCGGAGGCCGAAGCCGGCGTCACCCCCACAACAGGCGGCCTCGGCGGCACCGGCACCGGCTGCGCGAACCCGGGCGGCGGCCAGGCCGACCCGGACGCCAACGTGTCGGGCGACGACGTCCAGTACGGCAGCTGCTCCGTCGCCTCGCGGCGACCCGAGGTCTCCCTGCTCCTGTTGGTCGCGCTGGCCGCGCGGAGGCGCCGCTGAGGGCGGCCCTGCTGCTCGCCCTGCTCGCGGGCTGCAGCGCCCCGGAGCTGGTCCCGGTCACGCCCGCCGAGGGGCCCTCCTCGGGCTACTACCGGGTCACGGTGGACCTCGCGGTCATCGAGGTGCCGTCCGAGGAGATCCTCGGGCTTCGGATCGGCGGCGTGCCCACGGTGGAGCTGCGGGCTGAGGGACGGGCCGCGGTGAGCGCGTTGGTGCAGGGCGCGCCCGAGGCCGGGCCGGCCGAGGTGGTGATCAGCACCCTCGACGGTGACGTGTCCATCGGCGACGCCTTCACCTACCTGCCAGCGCGCGATCCCCTCTTCGACCGGGTCGTGGCGATCGGCGCGGGCCTGACGCAGGGCGTGCAGGGCGGCGTGCCCAGCTACCAGGGCTCGCTCATGAGCCCGGCGGCGCAGGTCGCCCGGCAGCTGGGCGGCTGGTTTCCCCTCCCCCTGCTGGAGCCCGGCCTCTTTCCCCGCATCTCGGCCGAGCAGGTCGGCCCGCCACCCGCCTGCGCCACCCCCGACCTCACCGGCTTCCTCACCGCCTCGGCCACCGACATCGTGCCCGCGCTCTGGGACGACGAGGCCGGCACCTTCGGCTTCTACACCGTGCGCCTCGACCCGGATCTCCTGCCCGCGAACCTGGCGGTGGGGGGCTCGGACCTCGCCGACCTCGTGCATGGCCGGCCCCCCGGCGACTTCGGCCTGAACGTCGTCGCGCACCT